>CALGBV010000217.1 GCA_937884015.1 uncultured Bacteroidales bacterium | reverse complement strand
CTTCTCTTCTTGCCATGATGTATCCTCCTTATTCTTTACGTGGGTCAATATATTTAGCAGCTTCGGCGAAACGTCCGTAGGTGCCTTTTGCCTTTTCCAGAGCTTCGTTGGCATCAATGCCTTTCTTCACGAAATCCATGAACTTGCCAAGGCTGACAAATTCGTAACCGATGATTTCGTCGTTAGCATCGAGGGCGACGCGGGTGCAGTAACCTTCAGTCATTTCAAGGTAACGAGGGCCTTTTTCCAAGGTGCCGAACATGGTGCCGACCTGACTGCGGAGACCTTTACCGAGGTCTTCGAGAGATGCACCGATGGCGAGACCGCCTTCTGAGAAAGCCGACTGTGAGCGACCGTAAACGATTTGCAGGAAAATCTCGCGCATGGCGGTATTGATGGCATCGCAAACGAGGTCGGTATTCAGAGCTTCCAGAATGGTCTTGCCAGGCAGGATTTCAGAAGCCATGGCAGCTGAATGGGTCATGCCGGAGCAGCCAAGTGTCTCAACGAGAGCTTCCTGGATGATGCCGTCCTTCACATTGAGGGTCAGCTTGCAGGCACCCTGTTGAGGAGCGCACCAACCGATACCATGAGTGAAACCGCTGATGTCCTTGACATCCTTGACGCGTACCCACTTGCCTTCTTCCGGAATCGGAGCGCAAGGATGGTTGGCGCCTTTCTTTACGCAACATTGATGTTGCACTTCTTGTGTGTAGATCATTATTGTTGAATTGTTTATTTGTTGTTTGTTGAATCGTTATCTTGAGATTTGGGGTGCAAAGATACTGATTTTTTGTATTTTTGTGCGTTAATATTGTATCAACATGTCACGGACTAAATTGTTGTCATTGATTTTTCTCGTTTGTATGCCCACTTTTGCATCGTTTGGGCAAGAAGTAACCAAAGCCACAGCAGAGGTGATTTACAAAATGCCAAATTTCCCTACTGATGAATTTGAAGTTGATTCGGTAACATTTTCAGATGGATTTAAAGCATATAATGTTGAACATAAATTGTTTGCACAGTCGTACTATCATCTTCTTTATGACATTGACGGTCGTTTGCGACTGTTATTAATGGCTTGTTCGGAATGTTCTCCGATCTATGTTTGGACCATTGATTATAATGATGAAAACCGTGTCAAAAAGATTTCAGTTGTAAGAAATCCAACAAGTAAGGATTATACCGTTGAATTAGAGCATTATACTTTTTCAGATGTCGCCGAATGGTTGAAACAGCAATATCTGGAACTGCCTGTGATTGAAGAACTGGCTTTGGATTTTGTGAGGGAAGAAGGACGTTTGATAAAGATTGGCGATGTCATTATTCCCGAAAATCATATTGTCGAGTATGGTTTTTTGGAAGGGAAAAAATTTTGGTATCGTGATATTTTTGGTGGTGATATTTATTTTCTCATCCATGTTTATGCTGAAAACATGTCAGAAGAAGGGGCAATTAACCGTTACTATTTGGAAAACGATTTGCTATTGGATTGCATTTATGATGAAAACGGGAAATTTGTTAAGGCAAAAGCCTTCGACAGTGATGGCAAGCAAAAGGCCACATACAAAAACCCAAACCTTGACATTAAGAATGTGATAGAAGACATTTTTAAGTGATGAAAAAGCAAGAAATGAAAAAAAGGACTCCATAAGAAGACCTTTTTTGGTACCGAAGGCCAAACCTATTTCAATATCAATGGATTATGTAAAATACCACATTATTAATTGATTCTCAATCTTTCAAGCAACCGATTGGGACAACGAAGATGCCATCCTTTCGCTGGTAGGCATATTGTCCGACTGCGGTCAAAACCATTTTGAATGAAGGGGCTGGCATTCTGCTTGTGTCAATGGTATTGGCGAGGGCTTGAAGCGAACTTACACCTTCTTCAATAAGTTTCGTTCCACCGAGTTTCACTTCAACAAGGGCGTATGTTCCGTTTCGGCGATGCAGCACCGTGTCACATTCAAGACCTGAACTGTCACGATAATGATACAACCGGCCATCGAGAGCTTCAGCAAACACACGCAAATCACGCACAGCAAGGTCTTCAAAGAACAAGCCAAAGGAATTCAAGTCATTAATCAGGTCGCTGGGGCCAAGGCCAAGGGCAGCGGTTCCAATGCTGGGATCAACGAAATGTCTGGTATCACTGGTTCGAATTGCCGACTTGCTCCGAATATTGGGATTCCAAGCCTCTAAGTCTTCAACGACAAACAATCGTTTCAACGCCTTTATATAGTCGGCCACCGTATCTTCATCCAGCGATTTGGCATCATTCGACAACATGTCGGCCTTAATGGTTCCATACGAAACCTGCTGGGCAATGTTTCTGGCGTATGACCGTAGCAAAAGCCTTGCACGGCCGGGATTGCGCTTCACACCGTCAACCCGCTGTATGTCAATCTCTGTCACAGCGTCAACATAATCCAGAGCTTGATCCAGAGCCAATTCGCCATGCAGGAATGTAGCCTGCGGCCACCCGCCTCGGCAAATAAGGAAAGCCAAATCTTCAAGACTAAGTTTGTTTAATTGAGGCTCGATAACGCCACCTTCAAACAAGTTTTTCAAGCTAACGCTTCCCAATGATTCGCCCGACTCGAAAAGGCTCATTGGCCTCATTTTGACACGGGCAATTCGTCCTGTTCCGCTATGCACAGTTTCGTCGGCTTGAGGAAGAACTGATGAACCTGTAAGTATAAACTGAGAAAAATCGCCACGGCTATCCACTTCGCTTCGGATACTATCCCACAACGACGGAATGGTTTGCCACTCATCGATTAGTCGGGGCGTTTCGCCTTGCAGCAAAGTCTTGGGGCTGACATCCATCATTTGCTGGCTTTGTCTCAAGACATCACTGTCGCCAAGGTCGAGCACGCTCTTAGCCTGTTGCCGTGCTGTGGTTGTTTTGCCGCACCATTTCGGCCCTTCAATCAGCACGGCTCCTTTGCCGGCCAATTTGCGTGCAAGCAGTTTGTCTGCTATACGCTGCTTATATTCCCGATTCATAATGCATCGATTTGTGATTTCGCTGCAAAATTACTGATTTTATTTTAATTACAAACTATTTAATTTGATTTTCGGTCATTTATTGTCAATTTGTTCGGTCATTTGTGAATATTTTGTTCGGTCGTTTGTGGAATTTTTGATGTATATGAGATGCCTGAAAACGAAAAGAGCCTTGGTTTGTTCAGCCAAGACTCTTTTTTGGTACCGAAGGCCGGGATCGAACCGGCACGAGTGTAACCTCATCGGTTTTTGAGACCGACGCGTCTACCGATTCCGCCACTTCGGCAACGCTTAAATTGCGGCTGCAAAAGTACAAAAAAATCCGTTTCTGCAAGTTTTTCGCGAGAAATTTTTCTTTCTGCCGTTTTTTTCCAAAGAAAAAGCAAATTTATGCGAGACTTACGGCCAAAAAGCCTATTTTTGCAGCCGCAAACACAAAACTACGTCATGTCAGAAAGATTTGTATCAATTTTTGCAGGCAGAGCCACCCACGAACTGGGTGAGAAAATCGCTGCCGCATACGGACAACCACTTGGCAATGCCATCGTTACTGAGTTTTCCGACCACGAATTCCAGCCTTGCTTTGAAGAAAGCATACGCGGCCATCACGTTTTCATCGTCCAGTCGACCATGCCATCGGCTGACAACCTGATGGAACTCCTTCTTATGATTGATGCCGCCAAGCGCGCTTCAGCCCATAAGATTATCGCCGTCATCCCTTATTTCGGATGGGCACGTCAGGACCGCAAGGACAAGCCGCGCGTCAGCATCGGCTCGAAACTGGTTGCCAACCTGTTGCAGGCTGCCGGCGTCAACCGCGTCGTGACCCTCGACCTCCATGCCGACCAGATTCAAGGTTTCTTCGATATTCCGGTCGATTCATTGTATGCTTCAAGCATTTTCTTAGATTACATCAAGGACATGAACATTGACGATTTAATGTTTGCTTCGCCTGATGTGGGCGGTTCAAAGCGTGTTTCGGCTTACGCCAAGCGCCTTGGCACCGATTTCGCCATCATCAACAAGCAACGTGCCCGCGCCAATGTCGTTGACACCATGACACTTATCGGCGATGTGAAAGACAGAAACGTCATCCTCGTCGACGATATCATCGATACAGCCGGCACCATCGTAAAAGCTGGTCAGCTGATTATGGACAGCGGTGCAAAGAGCGTCCGCGCTTTTGCTACCCATGCCGTTTGCAGCGGTCCCGCCATGGAACGCCTCGACAATTCTGCGTTTGAAGAAATCGTCGTCACCGATTCCATCCCGTTGCCAGCCAATGCTTCAAAGAAAATCCACGTATTGTCGACTGCCGATTTGTTTGCCGATGTGATTCACCGCATCGAGTCATACGAGTCAATCAGTTCAATATTTAAATAATCACTTAATTACTAACACATTAAATTATGAAAACAGTATCATTGAGCGGTTCTCTTCGCGAGAACGTAGGGAAAAAAGATGCTAAGGCTCTGCGTAGAGCAGAAATGGTTCCATGCGTTATGTACGGCGCTGGCCAGGAACAAATCCATTTCGCTACCGAAGCCAAGAACTTCAAGAAGATTTTGTTCACTCCTGAGTGCTACATCATCGAATTCACCATCAACGGCAAGACTTACAGCACCATTCTGCAAGAAGCCCAGTATCATCCAGTTACTGACAACGTCATGCACGCTGACTTCCTGATCGTCAACGAAAACAATCCTATCACCGTGGTTCTTCCTATCGCTTTGGAAGGCACACCAGCCGGCGTTATGCGTGGTGGTAAGATGAAGCAAGGCATCAAGAAGATCAAGGTCACCGGTCTCATCAAGGATCTTCCTGATTACGTCAGAATCAACATCAGCGGCCTGAACATTAACGAAGCCATCAAGGTAAAGGATCTCTCTATCGAAAACGTGACTCCTGTAACTCCTGGCTACACTGTTATCGCTGCTGTCAACACAGCCCGTGGCGTTGTTGCTGAAGAAGAAGCTGCTGAATAATCAAGATTAGCACTTTTACGATAAAAAGCCGTCTTCGGGCGGCTTTTTCTTTATTTAAAATTGAAAAATTCAAAATTTAAAGATTGTGCGAAACGGGTAGAGACGTAGCTACGTCTCTACAAATCAACCATCAGAATTTAGCAAAATCTTTAAATCTTTAAATCTTAAATCTTTGAATCACAAATCATGAAATACTTGATTGCCTGCTTGGGAAACATCGGTGCGGAATATGATGAAACGCGCCACAACATTGGTTTCAAGATTGCCGACCGACTGGCCAAAGACCTTGATGCATCGTTTACTACGGGACGCTTGGCGCAAACTGCCGAAATGAAATTCAAAGGCAAGACCTTGTTGGTCATCAAGCCAACGACCTACATGAACCTGAGCGGAAAAGCTGTCAAGTATTGGCTTCAGCAGGAAAAGATTCCGATTGAAAACCTTCTGGTGGTCAACGATGACCTTGCCTTGCCTTTGGGCACGCTGCGCCTGAAAAAACAAGGCTCCAATGCCGGTCACAACGGTTTGGGCGACATCATCGAAAAATTAGGCACCAATGTGTTTTGCCGCCTCCGTTTCGGTTTGGGAGACGATTATCCGAAAGGCCGTCAGATTGATTTCGTGCTCGGAACCTGGAAACCGAGCGAACAACCCATCGTCGAAGAGCGCGTTGACGTGGCTGTCGAAATCATCAAGAGTTTCGTGACACAAGGGCCGGATAGGACTATGAATCAATATAATAATCAATAGATTGACATTGTTTTTATTTACAAATAGTTGCAAAGTCCTTTCATATTCCAAATTTTTCCTACTTTTGCCGTGAAAAATGATGACAAAATGAAAACAGCAGAAGACTATCAATTCCCGAAAGTGTCATTGGACGAATTCATTGCGATGGATACAAAGGCAAATCATTCGATGGAAACCAAAACCACGGATGATATGGAAAACTATGTATCACTTCAGGAAATGGTTTCCGGTTTGCGCGAAATGGTTCACAGTCATTTTCATCCTGAAAAATGAAAGTCATAGTTTCGAAAAAAGTATATGACAACATTGCGGCTTTTTATGGTGCTGCGTTATTATTGCATGAAACCTTGGATGAAATCACTGTCAACAATAAAATTGACAGACTTGAAGCGGCTTTGAAGTCACTTGGAAAATATCCATATTTATACCCATACGCCCGATTAAAGAAAGAATGGATAGACTTAAACTATCGGGAATTTATTTGTGAAGACTTCCATTTTGCCTATCAAATTGCAAAAAATGACAAAAGCGAAATCTGTGTGTTTATCGAAGATGCCGTTCATAGTTTGTTGTATCGCGAATGAAATGAATTAATATCGCACATGTTCTGGCCTCTCTTACTCATCACCATCATCATCATTGCCGTGGCTTTTGCCGCCATTGGCATAAAAATGTTCGTCAAGAAAGGCGGGCAGTTTGAACGCCACTGCGAAAACGAAGGCACATCAAACTGCATTTGCGGCGGCAAAGGCGGCGAGGCCTGTCTCCGCTGTCCGAATAAGGACAAAAAGTGATTTAAACACCATTTTCACCATTTCAAAATAATAATGAACAAAGTCTAATCTGATTGTTTATTTTTGCATGACAAACAATCACTGATTTACTATGAAAAGGCTTCTGATTTTTGCTTTTGTGTTTCTCTGCGGCAGCCTCTTTGCCCAGGAAACCAAATCCTATCAATTCACTTTGGAAGACTGCATCCGGTTTGCCTTCGCCAACAGCAACGAGCGTAAGTCAATGGAACTCAGCGGCAAAACGCAACAAGTGAGCTACGAGCAGTCGAAACGGCAAAGGCTGCCAAACCTCAGCGCTTCCGTCGGCGAGAATTTCTCGAACAATGCAAACGGCTGGTCGGCATCAGGCAATGTAGGTTTAGGCTCATCCGTGGTGATTTACCAAGGCGGCAACATCCGCAACACCATTGAGCAGAACCGCATCAATATGGAGCGCACCAACGCGCAATTGGAAAAATACGATGACCAGATGGTCATGCAAATCCTGCAATCGTTTCTTACGGTCTTGGGCAACGACGAACTGCTGAAATACCAGACGGAAGTGCTGAAAACCAGCAAGGAACAATTCAACCAAGGTCAAGTGAAATACAATGTCGGCTCCATTTTGGAAAGCGATTTGCTTTTGCTCGAGGCGCAATATTACAGCGATTCAAACAATGTGGTCGACACACGCATCGACCGCGACAACAACTTATTGGCGCTGAAAGTCTTGCTTTCGATGGACCCAATGGATGAACTGCAAATCGTTTCGCCCAACACCGACGATTTGGAGGATTTGTACACATCGCTTCCGTCGCAGGAAAACGCCATCGAACTGGCCATGGATTACATGCCCGACCTGAAAATGAGCGATTACGACATCCAGCTTGCACAAAAAAGTGTCGATATGGCACGCGGCAACTATTATCCATCCATCAATGCGAATGCCAATGTAGGCATGGGCATCCTTTCGTTCAATCGCAATGAAACGCAATGGTACAATACGCCCAGCGAATCTGTCGGCGTATCGATGAGCATCCCGATTTACAGCCGTGGCGCCACCAAAGCCAATGTGAAAAAGAGCCAAATCGCGCTCCAGCAGGCACAACTCGATTATGACCAAAGTGTCCTGAATGTGCGTCAAACGGTAGTGCAATCGTATCAGGATGTGGTTTCGGCCTACAATTCCTACAAGGTCTCGGAGAAAAAGGAAAACGCCTACAGCAAGAGTTTCGATGCCTATAATCTTCAATATCAGTATGGTAAAATCACGACTGTGGAATTGTTGCAACAACAAAACAACTATCTAAACGCCTTGAACGGTTATATTCAGAACAAATATTCGTTGATCATGAAACGGAAGATTCTGGATATTTACATGGGAAAGGAGATTAATTTATAGTGATGGGTTACTGGCTTTTAAAGTTGTTAAAAAAGTTCAAAATTGTTTAAATCTTTGAATCTTTAATTATTAAATCCTCGAATCCCGCTTCCTCGCAATCTTGAAATCGAAAAATGTCTAATTGTCAAAATAGTCCAAAAGTCTAATTGTCCAATAGTCAAAAAAACTCACAATCATGAAAAAGAAAAATATCAAATGGATTGTAATCCTTGGAGTCATCATTCTTGCTCTGACATTGGTTTTCATTATCAAGGCGGGCAGGGAATCAAAGAAGGAATTGGTCATCCGCACGCACG
>CALGBV010000216.1 GCA_937884015.1 uncultured Bacteroidales bacterium | reverse complement strand
GTATTTTGGACGATTTCATCAACATTGCACAACGTCCGCTGTTAGAAGATTCTGGCCGCGTATCAGCATTGGAAGCAAAAATCAAGGCAGAACACGAATACGACACATTCCGCGTCATACAAGACCAAAACTACGTTTCCGATTTTGACAAGGAAATCAAAAGACTTAAAGGAGAATAACTTATGAAACACCCACACCTATTAATATTATCCCTGCTTCTTCCCTTTATCGCCTGCAACCGCAGCGACAACACCATCACGCCTATCGACATCAACCAATATTACGAAGGCAAAAGCGACCTCACGGAAGCAGAAAGTCAGGAGATTAACGAAAGGATTTTGACTGACCAGCAACGTGCCACTATCGGCAAGACGATTCCCGACATCAAGGTCAAGGACATTGATGGGAAGGAATTCCGCCTGAAAAAACTGATTCAGCATCCTTCCGTCGTCATTTTCAGCGCACACAACAGCAGCTGGGGCAAGCGCGATGCCGAAGTCGATTTCCCGAATGCCATCCGCGCTTTGGAAGATGAAATGGAAGGCATCGACATTTTCTGCCTCGTTGAAAACAGCGCAGATTATGACCAAAACGCAGTGATGGATTACGCTTGGCAGCTGCAAAAGAACTACAGCAAGGTCTACCTCATCGACCAGAAAGATGCGCAAAGCATGAATCTAAGCATCTGTCCTACAAAATATTTCATCAACGAGGAGCACGTGGTCACCGACATGTATGCCGGCTATGCCTTTGAAGAAGAAGACCGGCAACTGATTTTATTAAGCGGTATTTATTCAATGCAAGAAAAGTTATGATGAACAAGGCACATTTCGCAGCAGGCTGCTTTTGGGGCGTGGAATATTATTTCAAACGCCTGAATGGAGTTTTGAAAACCACCGTCGGTTTCATGGGCGGCTCGGTCGTCAGTCCGAGTTACAAACTTGTTAAGACGGGTACGACCGGCCATTTGGAAACCATCGAAGTGGAATACGATTCCGACAAGGTTAGTTATGAAGATTTGGTAAAGTATTTCTTTGAAATCCACGACTTTGAGCAGACCGACGGTCAAGGCATTGACATTGGAAGCCAGTATCTTTCGGCGATTTTCTATGCTTCAGAAGAAGAAAAGGTGATAGCCGAAAAAGTCATCGCCGAACTGACCGGAATGGGCTATCAGGTAGCGACAGAGATTCGCAAAGCCGAGGCCTTCTACCCTGCCGAAGACTATCACCAGAATTATTTGGACTTGCGCAACGAAACCCCTGAATGTCATGTCTATAGAAGAATATTTGGGAATCGTTGAGAAAGGCGATCTCGAGATTGAAGACAAATCTTCGATGATGGGCATGAGTTTCCCGCACAAGATTCTCTTCAACGGCCAACAGCTTTGCATCATGAAGAAGAAGGCGAAAATCAGCGGCATCCCTTGCGGAAAATACAAACTCACCATTCAGAGCATGTTTCCTTTCATTTCTGCCGAGACCGAAATCGACATCAAGCAAGGCGAAAACAAAGTCACTTTCACTGACAAGGAAAAGTTTTGGGACCTGCTATTCACCATCGACATGATACTGATGGTTGTCCATTGGTTCGTTCATCTGCCGGATAACATCGACCTGATTTACAGAATTGTAACTGATGGCTATTTCATCATTTGGCTGATCTACGAATGGGCAATAAGGAAAAAATATTTCAAGATAAGTATGTTGAATTGATTGTGTTGACAATTTGCAATGAGCTTCTGACAATTTGCAAGGTGCCGTTGCAAACGTGCAATGGGCTCTCGACAATTGGATAGGTGCCGTTGCAAACGTGCAATGGGCTCTCGACAATTGGATAGGTGCCGTTGCA
>CALGBV010000215.1 GCA_937884015.1 uncultured Bacteroidales bacterium | reverse complement strand
CATCAATGTCGGAATCCGTCAGGAAACTAAACGCCACGTAGACAAACACATACACCAAAAACACGAAGAATGATGTCTTGAAATAGGTGACACGCGCCGTGCGCTGCGTCGAAAGGGTGTAAATCACCACCGAGCAAACCATAATCTGCATGAAGATATACTGGAACGGATTCGGTACCGCAATGGAAATCAGCAAGATAGTGAATATTTGCGTTGCAAAGGCCACGCGCGAACTGAAAAACGTAACCATCATGATCGTCAGAATGCTGACCGGCATGACCAAGATATAAGTCGGGTGAATCGTCATAATCCAATACGAAGGAATCACCATCATCAGCATCATGACAAGAATCATATTCACCTTACGCAACTCGCTGTAAATCTCTTTCTTATGAAGCAAATGCAGATAAACCGCAAAGACCACGAAAACCAAAATCACCAAAGCCAACTGGCTCAACTGCATACGCAACGTTTCGCCTAACGACATTTCGCGGCCTGCATATTCGCGCTGCAAAGAAGTCAGAATGGAATAAATGCGTTCATCCACCACCTGACCTTCCGTCACAATGACTTCATCCTTCTGCACTATGCCGTAGGTGAGCGAAACCGATTGCTTGGCCACATCCAGTTCCTGTTTGGAGAGTGCGGCATCATAAAATACATTCTGCCATATATTATTGAGCAGCAACGAGATGAGTAATTGTTTGTCAACATCATCATTGGCACTTGCCACCCAGTTTTGCACCATTTCGGTAGCGGTGTTCATGGTAAACATTGAGTTCAGTTGCACGGTTCGCGCCACCTTATTCCTGACCAAAGTGATCGGTGCTTCAGGATCCCAATCATCCAAGGCCTTATCGTAAGCCACCACGCCGGAATTTTCAATGGTGTCGTAAACGCTCAACAGCAGTTCCTGAGTTTTCGCCTTGTCATGCGCACCTTCATGCCACTGCTTTTCAAAATCATAAAGCAAGCTTTCGCGTGCGCCATCCATTTTGGCATCATCGAAGCGGAAAATCGGTTTTACCGACTTGTTAATTCTGTCATATTCAGCATTTAGCGTCTCATCATCCTTATAAATCGGGAAATCGAAAGGCGCATACAAAGTCTCGTGCTGCCAAGGCTTCGACTTCGCAAATTCATACTTGAAAGTGGCGGCACGCGGCATCTGCCAAAACACCACAGCAATGGCACAAACAAAAGCCAACGCTTTGATGATATCGTAATAGGAATGTGCAAAATCGACTATCGCGGCACGTATTTTTTTAAACAAATTGTTCATAATCACTGATTTAAACAAAGTCAAACGACTTATTTCGGAAAGCGAAATTAAAAATAAAAGCTGTAAGAAACACATTTTACGTTAAAAAAACGCTAATTTAGCGGCAAAATTGAAGAAAATGGAATACGGAATCTGCACACAATCGGCCATCGCCATCCGCAAGGAAAACAGCCATGCAAGCGAGATGGTCAGCCAGTTGCTTTACAACGAATTATACACAAAATTAGACGAAAAACCGGAATGGGTTCTCATCCGCACCGAGCTCGACCAATACGAAGGCTGGATTCCTGCAAAACAGCATCACGCCATCAACGAAAGCGAGTTCTTACAGTTGAAAGACTGTAAACTTTTCATTGTAAACCAACCTATTGCGCATTACAAGGACAAAATCGTTTCCTTCGGGACGCCTTTGTTTGAACCCGCTGAATGTGCCGCCGAAATGCCGCAGGCTTTCCAACCGCAAACCATGATTGACAATGCCCGCAAACTTCTTGGCGCGCCATACCTTTGGGGCGGCCGCACAGTGATGGGCATCGACTGCTCAGGCTTCGTGCAGCTATGCGCCCGCAGCGCGGGTCTGCTCCTGCCCCGCGACGCCTCGCAGCAAATCAATTGCGGCGAACTGGTTTATTTTCTTCAGGAAACGCAGCCTGGCGACTTGGCTTTCTTCGGCAACGAAAACGGCGTCATCACCCATGTCGGCATCATCATTGGCAACGAGCAAATCATTCATGCCTCGGGCGAAGTCCGCATCGATTATTTGGACCAGACCGGTATATTTAATAAGGAGCGCAATTTGCACACACATCAGTTGGTGGGTGTCAAAAGGATGATTTGATTAGAAATTTATCGCCACATTCACAAAAATTTGCGTTTCAATATTAAAAAAAACTATATTTGCCCTTTCAAAATCGTAATCACTAACAATTAAAACCGCATTATAATGAACAACGCACTCATTACATTTGCAAAGCCGGAAAACGAACCTGTGAAATCATACAAACCAGGCAGCCCGGAACGCATTGAACTTCAGAAAGAACTTGAAAGACAATCAAATGAAGTTGTCGAAATACCGATTATCATCGGCGGCAAGGAAGTCCGCACCGGTGATATGGGCGAAGTGGTCATGCCACACGACCATCATCATGTCATTGCCCGCTACCACAAAGTTGGCGAGAAGGAAGTGAAGATGGCCATCGATGCAGCCATGGCAGCCAAGAAGGAATGGGAAAACACGCCTTGGGACGAACGCGCCTGCATCATGGCACGCATCGGCGAAATG
>CALGBV010000214.1 GCA_937884015.1 uncultured Bacteroidales bacterium | reverse complement strand
AGCACTTCCTCCAGTCCGGCTGCGGTTTTCGTTACAAGCTGATAGTTGTCTTCCATTAGGATAAATTTGTGCAAAGATAGAAATTGTTGCCAAACAAATTCCCATGGACGGCATTATTTGTCAAAAACCTTAAAAAGGTGTAAAATTTTCACTTGAAAAATCTTAAAAATGTGTAATTTTGCACATTCAAAAATCTTAAAAACGTGAATTTCTGATATGAAACGCAAGATTTACAGCGAATTGCTGAAATGGAAAGAAAAAGAGCAAGGACATTCCGCTTTACTCATTGAAGGGGCTCGGCGTGTTGGCAAAAGCTATATCGTCAATGAATTTGCCAAAAACGAATACAAGTCGTTCATTATCATTGACTTCAACGATATGGACAAAAACCTACGCTACATTTTCGACAACTACCTGACCGATCGAGACGCTTTTTTCATGCACCTTTCCTTGTATTTTCGTGTAACACTTTACCCTCGAAATTCATTGATTGTCTTCGACGATATTCAGGAATATCCACGCGCAAGAGCTGCCATCAAATACTTGGTTGCCGATGGCCGCTACGACTACATTGAAACAGGTTCGTTGGTCAGTATCAACAAAAACGTGAAGGACATCGTCATACCCTCAGAGGAAAAACGCATCAGCATGTTTCCCATGGATTTTGAAGAATTCCTGTGGGCTTTGGGCGATGAAATGACGATGCCTTTTGTCAGGCAATGCTTTGAGAAACACCAACCTTTAGGACCTCTGCATCGCAAAACGATGGATGTTTTCAGACAATACCTCATTGTCGGCGGGATGCCGCAAGCCATACTTAAATTTGTTGAGACTAAAAACTTCAGCGAAGCAGACGAGCAAAAACGGAAAATCATTGCATTATATCGCGCTGACATTCAAAAACATGCTTCAGGATACGGAAGCAAAGTGACGCAAATTTTCGACACATTGCCAGGCGAATTGCAGAAACACGAAAAGAAATTCCGATTGTCGAGTTTGAAGAGCGAAGCCCGTTTCCGCGATTACGAATCGTCGTTCCTTTGGCTCGATGATGCGAAAGTGATTAATACATGCTTCGGGGCAACCGAGCCAAGCGTTGGGCTGAAGATGAAACTTGATAACCTGGCGCTGAAACTATATATGGCAGACACAGGCCTTCTCATTTCCCATGCTTTTGACGAAAACACAATAACAGATGAAAACCTGTATCAGAAACTGCTTTTAGACAAATTGGAAATCAACCAGGGAATGTTGGTGGAAAACATCGTGGCCCAAATGCTCCGCGCCAACGGACACAAATTGTATTTTTACTCAAGTTATTCGTTGGAAAATTCGGAAGACCGAATGGAGGTCGATTTCCTGATTGCCAAGCAAAATCTGACCAACCGGCACAACATTTCGCCCATTGAAGTGAAATCGTCGGCAAACTACACCTTGTCTTCGCTGAACAAATTCATCAGAAAATTCGGCGAACAATTGGCTACACCATACGTAGTTCACCCCAAAGACTATGAAGAAAAAAACGGAATTGTCTTCCTGCCGTATTATATGGTTCCCTTGCTATGAGAATGCGACACAAAATCAAGAGTCCGCTTAAATTTCATTTCGGCGATTTGTCAAGCATGATTCTTGATAAAGCGATTTGAATCATAGCCTCAGTGTTGTTGTCAGTTGCGACAAAATAGCGAAAAGCCCCATTGGGGCGTACAGATAATGGAGATTTCAACACTTCAAAGGACTACTATTCCTTTATGAACTTTCCTTTCAGCAGTTCCCGTTGAGGGTTGTAAATAGAATAGAAGTAAATGCCGGATTTCAGTTGTGAAACATCAGCAGTGAGTATCGTCCCGGAGCAGTCAATCTTACAATCAAGCCATAGGCGGCCTTGAATGTCGGTGATGCGCAATTTGGGATTTTCGACGGGCAAGCCTTCAATATTGATATTGATTATGTTGCTAGTTGGATTGGGATAGGCCTCACCATGGGGCGTGTCTATTGTGTGTGACTGCACGGAAAGCGGAATGGATGTAAAATCGTCGCGTGTCAATTTGATGAAATGAACTGGAGACACTCCCCTCACAGAATCTGCCACAAGGATACAGCCGCCGTCTGGTGTTGGGTGAATAGATTCTGCCTTCAATGGAGTTTCGTTATTGTGGAAATAACTTCCCAGCACATCCAAATTTTCGTTCAACCGATAAACTCCCAAATTGCCGTTGCTCCACGGCTCTGTCGTTTCGTGGAAGAAGTAATAGAGTGTGCTGTCATCCACGCCAGCCATGCAGCTAATGGTGGCAGAATAATCAAGGGTGTCTATCTTGCGGCAGACAGGTCTATAATCGATGATGTTTCCTTCGCTGTCGGCTTTATATGAAAACAAATATTCTGAATCCATATCGTTAGTTGAGCAACCGAATACTATCGATTCATTGTCGCTTGTTGTCCAATCGGAGTCATAAGTTGCATTTATCATCAGGCTGGTGTCAGCTCCTTGATACAAGATTTGATGACCGCTGATAAAACTGAGATTGTTGTCGAAATACTCTAAAGAAATCAATCCATTTAAACCTTGTCCAATGTATTTGAACTCTCTTGTGTTCGAATCAAAACTCAACGATTTGGGTTGAAACAATTGTGAGTAGTACATCGGTCCTAAATCTACGTCATACAAATCACGGTGCATGATGGTATCACCTTCTTCATTAAACCTATAGAGGATGGCTGGGAATCGATGCAATCCTCCCGATTCTGGAACGATTTGGCTTGTGAAAACAACCGCATTCCCTTCGTCATCAAGTACAGTCCTTGAAATGCCTCTGAACAATGTGCCGCTTCCTTCTGGATCATATTGTTTCTCCGTGATTACGTTAAGGTCAGTGTCGAAAATTACAATTAGTAACTTGTCGGCGTCACCATTCGAACAAGTGCAGAATCCAACTGCAAACAATTTGCCATTGGGTAGCTGTACCACATTCCTGAAATTGGAGTAGTAACCTTCAATCTGATGAATGTAGCATATATTGTCACTGTTGGGGCTGATGCGAATGATAAAGGCATGGGAGCGATTAAATGAATCACCTGTTCTACCAGCAATAAACACGTTTCCATTTGAACTCGTGCTACTACCATCGATGCGTTCATATTTTTCGATAGTTTCATGCAAGAACTCCCAGCTTTGGGCAGTCAATGAGACAGAAACAATGCTAAGAAACAAAATTAATGCTATTCGATATTTCATAAGTGAGTAATTCTTTAGATGACGCTGCAAAGATAAAACAGCAGAAATTAAAAAAGCAAGAAAAAAAATGTTTTTCATTTCCGACCGTCCTCTGGACTCATGGCAGACGACAAAGATTCGCCTGATTCGCCCGATTAGCGGTTAAGTTGACCGCGGATTTTGCTAACATGCAAAAAGGCATTCTGCAAAAAGACATGCGCAACACGAGGGAAAAAACTCCGAATTTACGGGTGTCACACCCCAAAGCAAAACCCGAAGGCATCTCGAACGGATCCCGAAGGCATCCCGAACAAAACTCGAACAAAACTCGAACAAAACTCGAACAAATAAGGACGCAGAAAATAATAAGATGGCTTATCGCCCGCCAATCTTTCAGGCTTCTTCGCTTGCGCTCATCGCCTGGGTTGCGCCATTTGCTGCAAGATGTGGAAAAGGTTGGCTCACTTCAGAACCAACCTTTTGATAAACAATGCAGCTTTACAATGTCTTTAAAAGCTCCTCAAACACCTTTTGATAGCTCGGCGTCTTTTTGTGGAAACTCTCAAGGACTCTATCGAAATACCACTTGTGTTCAGGTGGAACACGGACATAACCATACGACATGAATTCGAAATTCACTTTTTTCCAGCACAATCCGTTTCCATCAACGCCTTCTGTTATGTTCATCTCTGGCACAAAGAGTTTTTCTCCGTCACTTTGAAAAAATATTCTATTTCCGGCATCATTGATTCTTTGGTGAAGCTTTTCTTTTAATTCAGGGGCTAGGCTTGGTTCGTTTGAAACATAAACTAATACGTCATTATAATAAAAATAATAATGAGGATCCCAACAAATAATATTATGATTGATTTTGCTTGGAACAGCAATCACAACCGTGTCGTCTTTAGGCAGTACAGATGAATTAAATCCAAAGAAACCGACCATATCCTGTGTGATGTGAATTTCCTTCGTTTCCAATTCGCCGTACAATTCGGCACATTCCTTTTCACTATGCATCTGCGATTCCGTTGCAACTTGCCGCACAGCGCATGACGACAAAACGAGAATTAAAGCGGCAATATAAATGTGTTTATTTTTCATTTTTAATAGCGGTCTTCTTATGTTGTTTTTGATGCTGCAAAGTTATAGCGCCAAAAACCAAAAGTCAAGGAAAAATGAAGTTTTATTTGTCGGAATATGCCAAACAATGCACCGCCCAAATACCAAAACCATACCCGTCCTATACCCGCTCCGTACTTCGTTCAATGCTTGTTCATACTTCGCTCAATGCTCACTCAATCAAAGGAATTGGTCAAGCTGTGCGTCAAGATATTACAAATAACGATTGGAGTACGGAGAGGACCTTGGGAGGCAACATGCCGGTCCCAGACATGCTTCTGCACATAACATTTTTCCATCCATTTAACATTTTAACATTTAACATTTCGGAGTGTCAGCAAAGTCAAAAATGATTTCTCTAGTGAAAAAAGGGAACCTCAAACTGACAATTCAACTTGACCTAATTAGACGAACAATTATTGAAGCATGAAAACATTATGGGCCAAGAAGCATATAATATAATTGCCAAAAAAATCCAGATTTTGTTACTTTGTTATTTGTTACTTTGTTACAAATGACATTATCAATGTTTTTCGTTATGTTATACCTAAATAATAAAATTATTAATATTTATATTATTAATTAGGTATATTATTCCTACGAGCAGTGATTTTCATCAGAAAGGCTAAAAGTAACAAAGTAACAGTAACAAAGTAACATTGGTT
>CALGBV010000213.1 GCA_937884015.1 uncultured Bacteroidales bacterium | reverse complement strand
ATAATTCTATTCAAAGTACTTCAATTCCACTTTCTCTCCGTTAAAGACGGCATAGCTGAAATCCCGAATCCAGTTGCCGACAATGGTAGTTTGGGCGTCGCCGGTTTGGTATTGCATGGGCTTGTGCTGATGACCGAAAATGAAGAAATCGATGCTTGGGTCAAGTTGTGCCTGTTCCTGCGCATATTGGTAAAGACGTGTCTTCTCTACATCGTTGTAATAACCACATTCCACTTCCTTGCGAAGTTTTTTCAACCGGTGATTGTGCGACCACTTCAAGGCTAAACCGATGCCAAGGTCAGGGTGCAACCATCTGAATAGGAATTGGTTGAATTTACATTCAAAGACTTTTTTCAGGAATTTATAGCCTTTGTCACCTGGACCTCTGCCATCGCCATGAACGAGGAAAAATTTCTTGCCTTTGCGCGTTATGATTTCTGGCTCGCGGTGCAACTGGATGCCGATTTCATCTTTCAAATAGCCGAATGACCACAAGTCGTGGTTGCCGATGAAAAGATGAACGGGAATCCCGTTGTCAACAAAGTCCGCCAATTTGCCTTGAAGTCTCGCAAATCCCTTGGGAATCACGGTCTTGTATTCAAACCAGAAATCGAAAAGGTCGCCCATAAGGAAAAGTTCATCGCAGTCGGGCTTGATGCTGTCGAGAAACCGCAGCAGTTTCTTTTCTCTCAACTGACTGTCTTCAATTGAGGGAACTCCTAAATGGAAATCGCTGACAAAATAGATGGCCATCAGAATTGGATTTCGTCGGAACGGCGGATGAGTTCACTGATGATGGCAATGAGTTTCGGCTCGGCTTTTGCCACGGCGTTGATGACTTCTTCATGCGTTACGACGCAGTGAAGGTCTTTGCCGCCAAGATCGGAGATGACAGAAACGCCAAACACGGGCAAGTTGCATTGTTTTGCCACGATGGTTTCGGGTGTAGTCGACATGCCGACGCAATCGGCGCCAATGACTCGGTAATAATAATATTCAGAAGGTGTCTCGTACGATGGACCTGTGTCGGCAAGATATACGCCATGCTGAACTTTGATGTTCAGTTTTTCGGCAATGTCGTCGGCCAGTTGCAGCAGTTTTTTGTTGTAGGCTTCGCCCATATCAGGGAATCGTGGTCCGATGCGGTCGTCATTTGTGCCGATCAGCGGATTAGGCAGCAGATTGATGTGGTCGTTGATGAACATGATGTCGCTGACATGGAAGTCTGGATTGACGCCGCCGGAAGCATTTGATAGAATTATGAATCTGATTCCGAGATATTTGAGAACTCGAATCGGAAAAGTGACTTGTGCCGTAGTGTAGCCTTCGTAGTAATGGAAACGGCCTTGCATGGCAACCACTTTGTGACCGCCAATGCTTCCGAAAAGCAACTTGCTGTTGTGCCCTTTGACGGTCGAAACCGGAAATCCTGGAATGTCTTCGTAGGCAATTTCATGTTGAACATCAATGCCATCGGCCAAACCGCCTAATCCCGAACCTAAAACAATGCCGATTTCAGGCTTGAATCCTTGTGTCTTTTCGTTGATGAAATCAACGGTTTTGAGTATTTCTTCTAACATAAGTATCTATTTCTGAGTTAAATGCCTCTTCCTGATGAAAACGCACTTCAATAGGTAACGCGAATATCGGAAGATTATTGAATTGACAAAGATATGAATTTTTCATCAAACGCGAGGTGTCTTTTTCGGTTGTGACGATAATGGCGTTTTGCTTGCCGAATGTTTCAAAAGTCTTGACGATTTTCTCCATGTCGCTTGCGCTGAAATCGTGATGGTCGCTGAAAATGAGTTCCTTGACTTGGAAAAAGCGTCTTTTTATTTCTTCAACGAAAGGCGTTGGCTTTGCGATGCCGCAAAGGGCAATGGCGCAGCTCACATCATTTAAGTCGATGGATTTTGCCTTTTCATTCAGCGGAACAAGCGCACCGTAAGTCAAATAGGAAGAGAAAACATTTTGGTTGTCAGTGGGTTTTAGTCTCGATTTGAGCCTTTCAAATTCATTGTCTGATAGTTTTTCTGGCGCTTTTGTAACGACAATAATATCAGCGCGTTTGGAGGCGCTTCTGATATCGCGCAAGGTGCCTGCGGGAAGGAGGAAATCTTCTGAATAGAGGCAATTGTAGTCAGTGAGCAAAACGTTCAGTCCCGCTTGAATCTTTCGGTGCTGAAAAGCATCGTCCAACAAAATGATTTCGGGCGGATTTGCTTGATTTATAAGTCTTTGAACGCCATTAACGCGGTTTTCATCAACGGCAATCTGAATGTCGTTGAATTTGCGGAAATACTGATATGGTTCATCGCCAATGGCTTCGTAATTTGCTGATTCATCAGCCAAAACGAATCCTTTTGTCTTTCTGCCATAGCCACGGCTGAGTGTGGCAACATGGAATTGGCCTTTTAATAAATTAATAAGGTATTCCGTCGTAGGCGTTTTCCCAGTTCCACCGAGGCAAAGATTGCCGATGCAAATGATGGGAAAGTCGAATTGCCGTGCTTTCAAAATGCCCCAATCGAATAATTTGTGCCTGATTTTCTGCACAATGTGGTAAATTAGCGATATGGGAAGCAGTATTTTTCGCATATTGAATGGCAAAGATAGATTTTTTTTCGGTTTGCGCTTACATCAATTCGGCAGTTGCAACTGCCGAATTGATGTAAGCGGACATTTTTTTGTGTTAGACTTTTGGCCAATAAATCATAATAAGATGAATAATCTGTTGCTAAATAATTGATAATTAATTGTTTGTATGCAAAAATAAAAATAGAGCATCAGTTCGCTAAATTTTCGTATTTTCGCTCATTAAATCATAAAAAATATATGACTGTAAAAGAAATATTATCCTGTCTTACGCAGATTGCGCCTTTAAGTTGGCAGGAAAGTTATGACAACGCAGGCCTTCAGGTCGGCGACGAAAATGCCGAGGTGTCGAAGGCATTGATTGCCTTGGATGTCACCGAAGCATTGGTTGATGAGGCTATTGCCAAATCGTGTAATCTCATTCTGAGTCATCATCCTTTGATTTTCAGAGGCTTAAAGCACTTGACGCCTAAAAGTCCCATCGAGCGTGCCGTGATGAAGGCGATAAAAAATGACATTACCATCATATCCATGCATACCAATTTGGATAACAGCTATTTGGGCGTAAACTGCCGTTTGGGTGAAATGCTTGGCCTGAAAAATCTGCATATCTTGCAACCAATGAATGGCCGTTTGATGAAACTGGTCGTTTTTTGTCCTGCCGATTATGCCGAAAAGGTGCGCTCGGCCATGTTTGAGGCTGGTGCGGGTTGCATTGGCAATTACGATTCATGCAGTTTCAATGCTGCCGGACAAGGCAGTTTCAGGGCAGGTGAGGAGACGCATCCTTTTGTCGGCGAACAGGGAAAGCTGCATTTCGAAAATGAAGTCAGAATCGAAACCATTGTGCCTGACCATTTGCTGAACCGCGTGATTTCGGCTATGTTGAAGGTGCATCCTTACGAAGAGGTTGCATACGATGTCTATCAGTTGCAGAATGATTCCCCTTTGGTGGGTTCGGGCATGATTGGCGAATTCGAAAACGAAATGCCGGAAATGGACTTCCTGGACCTTGTCAGCGAAACCATCGGAACGCCTTGCCTGCGCCATTCAGCATTGACAGGCGGAATGATAAAGCGTGTTGCGCTTTGTGGCGGTGCGGGTTCTTCCCTTTTGGGTGATGCCAAATCCGCTCAAGCCGATGCTTTCTTGTCAGCCGACATGAAATATCACGATTTTTTCGAGCCTGATGGCGATATTTTGATGGTCGATGGCGGACATTTTGAGACCGAACAGTTTACAAAGGAATTAATTAGGGATTTAATTCAGAAAAATTTTTCTCCCTTTGCAGCCGAAATCGCTGAAACAAATACGAATTCAGTTCATTATTTTGTAAAGTCTAAGTAAAATGGCAGATAACGAAGAAAAGAAAGTAGCTCAAAATCAGGCTGATGAGTCTGTTGAGGTTAGTGTTGAACAGAAACTTGTCGCATTGTACACCTTGCAGCAAGTCGATAAGAAAATTGATGAAATCAGGGCTTACAGAGGCAACCTTCCACTCGAAATTCAGGATTTGGAAGACGAAATCGCAGGCCTTGAAACCCGTATCGCTAACTTTAAGGAAGAAAGCAAGAAAAATCAAAAGGATGTCGCTGACCATAAGATTAAGATTAAGGAAATCGAAGCGCTCGTCAAAAAGTACGAGGAACAGCAGAATAACGTCAGAAACAACCGCGAATATGATTCCTTGACCAAGGAAATCGAATTCCAGAAGTTAGACATTCAGCTTTCGGAAAAGCGCATCCGCGAGGCTCAGGCCAGAGATGAAGATGTTGCTGCTAAAATTGAACTGGCTAAGACACGTCTCACTGAACGTAAGACCATCCTCGCTGAGAAGAAAGCCGAACTGAAATCGGTGACCGAAGGCACTGAAAAGGATGAGGAACTGCTGCTGCAGCGTTCGGCTGAATGTGAAAAGCTGGTTGAAGACCGTCTTCTTGTCGCTCGCAATCGTCCCCTTCTTCGGCGTGATGTCGAACCACTCCGCGTCAAGATCGGCCGTCCAATAGGAACGCCCGAGATAGAAGCCATCCATGCCCCAGGTCTGCAGATCGACCGCCTTGGAGGTGATCGCGAACGCTTCGCGGTGGTTACCGCCGTTCAAGTCGGTCTTGCTCCAGAAAAAGCGCCCCTTGCCATCAGTCGTCACATTGGGCACGTAGGTCAGCACGATGTGCCACTTCGTGTTGAGGGTGAACGGTTGCAGCGACTCGTTGGACAAAACCGCATCGGTGCCGCCGTTGTAGCGGAGACGAACCTGATCGTTCTTCACTTCGGTACCGCGCGTCCAACTCATGAAGAAGTTGTCAAGATGGTCGCCGTTCGGCGCGCCCTTGCCGAAACTGAAGATACGCGACCAACTGTGGATTGCCTTCGGGGTGGCGAAAATTTCGATCGT
>CALGBV010000212.1 GCA_937884015.1 uncultured Bacteroidales bacterium | reverse complement strand
CAAGGTTGAACATGAGGTCGAAAACGGCTTCCTGAACTTCATCGGGACGGCAGTTCGGCTTGTCGACCTTGTTGATGACAACGATAGGTTTCAGACCCAATTCGATGGCTTTCTGCAACACGAAACGGGTTTGAGGCATTGGACCTTCAAAAGCATCAACCAAAAGCAGTACGCCGTCGGCCATGTTCAAAACGCGTTCCACTTCGCCGCCGAAATCAGCGTGGCCGGGAGTGTCTATGATATTGATTTTTACATCTTTATATCTGACTGAAACGTTCTTTGAAAGAATGGTGATGCCGCGTTCGCGTTCCAAATCGTTGTTGTCGAGAATGAGCTGACCGGGCGTTTCTTCCGATTCCTTGAAGAGTTTCGACTGGTGAAGAATCCTGTCAACCAAAGTTGTCTTGCCGTGGTCAACGTGAGCAATAATGGCTATGTTTCTAATACTCTGCATATTGTAAAAATTATTTTCTCCAAAAATTGAAATTGCAAAATTAGTGATTTTTGGCGGAAAATTTTGAAATTTGGAAGGAAAAGTTTTGTTGAGGTTTGCCGTTTGATTTATTTTTCAGCAAATAATTCCGGTTCGTTTTCAATAAGGTCTTCGGCGAGATTTCTGTAATCAAGGTTGTCGATGCCATATTTCCCGATTTCAATCATTTTGGCTAAACGGCTCGAGTAGTAAATCTTCATTGCTTCCCGTTCGGAAATTTGCTTGATTTCGGCTATGCAATTGATGATGTTCTCAGCCAACCTTTCGCGATAGAATTTTGTGAGTGTTGCCTGGTCAACCATTTTTTACCTCCATTTCGTAACTTCCTGTATATGTGAGTAAATTATTTATCGCACGCTGTGATTTGATGCAGATTTGGTCGTTGTTCTTGTAAAATTTCAATTCTTTCAAAGCTTTGTCTTTATCCCATAATCCTGAAAAATACATATCAACGACTTTGAAAACTTCATCGTTTGCAACATTGCCAATAATCATATCGAATTGTTTGCCGACATCGTCTCCTCGTCTGTTGGAACACACGAAGTCAAGCCATTTTTCATCGGCAGAATCGAATCTTAGTATTTTATAATCACTAAGGCTTTCTTTTAGTTTGTATTCGTTAATAATAGCTTTTGCTTTTTCCCTGTCCGATTTTCTTGATGCCCAAGGTTCAGCTTGCTTGCGAAATGTGGTAAGATAAAATCCAGGACCGAAATCAAGATTTCTTTTTGAATGATTGATGTCAGGGTGTTCAATGACTGTCGTTGATCCGTGATAAACTTTCATAACCTAACTCCCTTTTCTTCAACGTATTCGCTAATGTCTTCGGTAAGATACTCCATGCCTAAAGTGTGAAGTGTGTCGTAATGCTTGATGATGTAATTGTCAAGGATTCCAGTCCGGTCGAGAATGGCGTAGACTTCTGTCGGAAGTTTGTGCCATTTTTCGGCTAACTGATGTATGACGAACACTGAAAACCTAATTTTCTTGCTTTCTTCCATTGCGAGATGCGAATTATCATTGCGCAAAAATAGTCAATAAATTGGAATTGTGGTGAATGTGTGTTTTACTTTTTTTGACTTGTGAAATCAAATTTTGCCAAAAATGCCTATTTTTGCAAAAACGAACAACAATGAGCGAAACAACAAGAGCGGTCTTACAGCAGTACTGGGGCTATCCGTCATTCCGTCCCATGCAGGAAGACATTGTGGATGCGGTGGTTGGCGGTCGCGACACCTTGGCGCTTTTGCCCACGGGCGGCGGAAAGTCGATTTGCTTTCAGGTGCCGGCGATGGCAATGGAAGGTGTTTGCCTTGTCATTACACCTCTGATTGCCTTGATGAAGGATCAGGTCGCTCATTTGGTTGAAAAAGGCATTTCTGCTATGGCAATCTATTCGGGAATGCATGCCGATGAAATCGCTTTGGCCTACAATCAGGCAGTTTTCGGACGCTTGAAATTTCTGTATGTTTCTCCTGAAAGGCTTCAGACCGACCAGTTTATGGAGGCATTGAAACGCATGAAAGTCTGCCTGCTTGCCGTCGACGAATCGCATTGCATTTCGCAGTGGGGCTATGATTTCCGTCCGCCGTATTTGAAAATCGCTGAAATTCGGCCTTACATTCCGAAAACGCCCGTTTTGGCTTTGACGGCTACGGCCACGGCAAAAGTTGTCGATGACATTCAGTTCCGTCTTGGCTTCAAGCAAAAGAATGTCTTTCAAAGCAGTTTTGAACGGAAAAATGTGACTTATAATGTTGTCCGTGAGGCGGATAAATATGGCGTTTTGTTCCGTAAACTGAGTGCCATGAAGTCGGGCAGTGCCATTGTTTATGTCCGAAACCGCAAGAAAACGCAAATCATTTCGGATTGGCTGAATTCCGTTGGCATTCCGTCGACTTTCTATCATGCGGGGTTGGATTCAAAACTGCGCGACGAGCGTCAGGATTTGTGGATGAAAGGCAAGGTGAAAGTCATTGCGGCGACCAATGCTTTTGGCATGGGCATCGACAAGCCGGATGTGCGTCTGGTCATTCACATGGATTTGCCCGACAGCATTGAGGCGTATTTTCAGGAGGCAGGCCGTGCGGGACGCGATTTGCAGCCGTCCGAGGCTTTCCTTTTGGTGTCGCCAGCCGACATTCAGAAACTCAAGGATGATTTTGTGCAGTCTTTTCCGGAACTTGAACGCATAAAATTGATTTATACTGCTTTAGGCAATTATTTCAATATTCCTGTCGGCGCAGGCGAAAACATTTCCTATCCTTTCATTATTGCTGATTTTGCTAACCGTTACGGTTTTTCGGTTCTGGAGGTGTTCCATACCTTGAAAATCCTTGAAAAGGAAGGTTTTTTCGTGCTTTCCGAGGCTTTTGATGAGCCTTCAAAAGTGATGATTAAGGCTTCGCGCGATGATATTTATAGTTTTCAACTCGCTAATGCTCAATATGATGGGTTGATTCAATATCTGCTTCGCAATTTGCCGGGTGTTTTGACTGATTTCGTGAAAATCAATGAAGAAACCATTGCAAGGAAAACAGGTCTTTCCATCGAAAAAGTGATTTCCCAATTGAAGAAACTCGATGAATATCATTTCCTTTCCTACGCACCGCGAAACGACAAGCCTCAGATTCTTTTCTTACATGAATTTGTTGATACAAGGCATTTTAACCTTTCAAAGGAAAACTATCACGATAGGAAGAAGGATGCTGAAGAACGCATCAAGGCGGTGATTGCGTTTGTCAGCAACGATGATGAATGTCGGAGTGTGCAGCTCTTGCGTTATTTCAACGAAAAGACCAACAGGCGTTGTGGCCGTTGCGATGTGTGCCTGAAGCATGGAAAGTCAAGTCGTTCGGGCATGAGTTATGAACAAATCTGCAGCACGATTGTCACCGCAGCGCATGAAGGCAATCTTTACATGAAAGATGCCATGAAGTTGTGTGATGGAAAATCCGATGAGGAAATCCTTGATGCGATTCGTTTGCTGGTCGACGAAGGAATGCTTTCAGTTGATAAATCAGGCCATTTGATGACAAGGAAATAAAAAAAGGAACCAATCGGTTCCTTTTTATGGTAGCTTGTTGCATTTCAATTAGATGAGGTCTGCAGCTGGCTTGAATTTAACCACTTTCTTAGCTGGAATGTCAATCATTTCACCAGTCTTTGGGTTATGGCCTTTTCTGCCTGGGCGTTCAGAAACTCCCAATGTGCCGAAACCAACGAGAGAAATCTTGCCATCGTTTTTCAATTCGGCCTTTGCAACTTCAACCATTGCGTCGAGAGCTTTCTTAGCATCTACTTTTGTCATTCCTGCTTTTTCAGCGATTGCACTGATTAATTCTACTTTGTTCATCTTGTAAGTGTTTAAGGGTTTAACGTTTATGTGGCAAAAGTAATTTATTTTTCGATATTCCAAGCTTTTTTTGTCGAAAATTGTCATATTTTCTAAAAAAATGCAATATTTTGCTGAAAAACCATGTTTCTTTCAGAAAAATAATCAATTCAGAACTGGGTATGGAACGATTCTCCAAATTCCATCAAGGTGCTGGCCGCGAAGGAAATCGGCAATCGGCATGGCTTTTTTGCCGGCTTGTTGAACCATGGTCAGATGCAGGTAACCGTCTTTCAAGGCAATTTTCAGATATTTCTTGTTGTCGGTGACAACTGTGCCGATGGATTCTGATGGCTCGCAACTTTCAATTTCGGAAGCATATATTTTCAGGTCAATGCTGTCGTTACTTTCTGAACAAATCGTGGCATGGGCGGCAGGGTAGGGCGACAGTCCCCTGATGTGGTTGTAAGCCGTCTGGCAGTCGGATTCCCATTTCACGTAGCAGAAATCCTTGAAGATTTTCGGGGCATCTTTTAATAAGGTGTCGCCAGCCAGTTCTTCTTGTGTCTGGGTCTGATATTCGCTTTTTTCGATTTTCTGAATGGTTTCAATAACGACCTTGTTGCCCAAAAGCATCAGCTCGTCGTGCAGTTCACCGGCATTTTCGTCGGGACGGATGGCAACTTTTTCGCGCATGATGACAGCGCCTTTGTCGATTTCCTCGTTGAGGAAAAATGTGGTTAGGCCGGTTTCTGTCTCGCCGTTGATGATGGCATGGTTGATGGGCGCTGCGCCACGGTATTGGGGTAGGAGTGAGGCGTGAAGGTTGAAGGTGCCGTATTTTGGCATTTTCCAGACGACTTCGGGCAACATTCTGAATGCTACCACGATAAACAGATTCGCCTGATAGGATTCCAACGCTTTCAAAAACTCCGGATTTTTCAGTTTTTCGGGTTGCAGCAAAGGCAGGTTGTGTTCCAATGCGGTTTTCTTGACATCCGAAAACTGTATTTTTTTCCCTCTCCCGGCAGGTTTGTCGGGCATGGTGACTACGGCGGCAACTTCATATCCTGCTGCCAAAATCGCTTCTAACTGCGAAGCGGCAAATTCGGGCGCGCCGAAATATACGATTCTCATTTTTTCCATGGTGCAAATTTAAACAAAAAAGCCCGACTCGAAAGCCAGGCTTTAAAACTATCATGATTACAGTCTAACTTATTTCAGTTTTTCTTCCATGTTGGCAATGTTTCTGTTGATGTCGAAAGCTTCATTGCTCAGTGGGAAGTCGCTCTTTAAGCTCTTGTAAACTTCGAGAGCCTTGGCGTAGTTGCCCATGATTTCGTAGGTCATGCCTTCCTTGAGGAGGAACATTGGCGAGGTGAAATCGTTAGGGTTCTTGGCAGCGGCTTTGCCATAGTAGCTGACAGCGTTGTTCATGTCGTCGAGTTCCATGTAGCAGTCGCCGATAGCGCCGAGAGCCATAGGAGCAATGATTTGGTCGTTGCTGTCGAACTTCTTAAGGTAGTTGATAGCGTCGGCGTAGTTGCCTAACTTCATGTAGCTGATGCCTGCATAATATGAAGCGAGTTTGCCGGTCTTTGTTGAACCGTAGTCGCTGATGATGTCAAGGAAACCGAGGTTGTTGCCATCGCCGTTCAGAGCGTTTTCGTACTGCTCGTTTTCAAAGTACTGCTGGGCTGTGAAAATCTGTGAACTTGCGGTTTCGTTACGCTTTTGGTTGCGTTTCGAAATGCCCCAAATGGCCAAAGCGATGACCACTACGGCTGCCAAAATGATCCATAAAGTCTTCTGATTCTTTTCGATCCAAAGTTCAGTTTTGCTTAATGCTTCTTCTACGTTTTCTGGATCAATCATGCTACTTCCATGAAGCGCAACACGTTTTTGTTTTGCGTAGAATGGAATATCTTCTTGTTTTGGATATTTAGTCTTAGTATTTGGATCAACGTAGACTAAATCTTCACAAACTTGATGATTAACGATATCGTTTTCGATAATCTTATCAACATCACTTAATTTGACCATTCGATATAAAGTATTTTCTGGGAAAATCTTCACGAATGGACCTTGAGAACAGAAACCAAAGCAACCGACAAAGTTCACGGTTACTTTCTTATCTAATCCTTTTTCTTTTAATTTATTAACAATCGCATCATGAATTTCTTGTGATTTGTTAGAGAAACAACCAGTACCACCGCAAATGACAATGGCACGTTTTCCGTCTTTACCTTCGAATTTAGCTTTTAAGCAGCCTTCGCATTCACTAATCTTTTTGGCAAGATCTTGTGCATTTTTTATTTTTGCCATAATTACGCCTCCACTTTTCCTTCTTGATAATCTTTAATAATGCCAGGAATGTCACTAACTTTTAATTTAGGGAACACTCGATCATTAATTTTCATTGTTGGCGCTAAAGCGCATGCACCAATGCAACGAAGTGCATCAACGGTAAATAAACCATCTTCGGTGCTATCGCCTGCTTTCTTTAATTTAAGGACTTCAAGCACTTTATCAATAATGCTTTGTGAACCTTTAACGTAACAAGCAGTACCTAAGCACACACCAATTACATATTTTCCTTTTGGTTTAAGGGAGAAGAATGAATAAAAGGTTACCACGCCATAAATTTCTGCAACGGGTAGACCAATTTGTTCAGACACAATCTCTTGAACTTCTAAAGGAATGTAGCCGAACTCTTTTTGGATGTCACTAAGGATCATCATTAAAGGAGTTGGCTCATTTTTGTAAAGATTACATATTTCGATAATACGTTCTTTAGCAATATTTTGTATAGCCATAACAAATCTCCAAATATTACAACGTTATTATTATAATAATAAAAAGACTTAATCTCAATTAAAAAATAACGAATTTTAACGTTTATCGACGTTTTGGTGTTCTTAAATATAAACTATGGGGTATTTTTGCGTAGTCAATGGTCTCAGTCATGACCTTTTTATACCCATTTTTTAGATAAACTTTGCCATAATCATACACATCATCAACATAAAGTTTTAATCTGTTCTTATTCGCAAAATTATTAAGAATTACAAACAGACGATCATTTAATTCTGGTTGTTTTAGATCTAAGGTAACATTATAAACATACCAATAACGATTAGTCGGTTTATAAATCAAGTGGTGACGAGAGTAATCATCAAAAGTTTCGCATCTAGACATCTCTCCAGCTTTA
>CALGBV010000211.1 GCA_937884015.1 uncultured Bacteroidales bacterium | reverse complement strand
CATTGTTTGACAGTTTATGAAAACGGGCGCGAAGATACGGAATAATGCCGAATTGTTGCAGATATTATGTCAAAGGTAGAGCATTTCTGAAAAAAAGAAGTAAATTTGCAACTCGAATGTAAATGAATCAAATCAAAAAAAGTTATCGTATGAAAAAGTTTTACTTGTTAATTGCAATGGTGCTTTTCAGTTTCATTAGTCTGAAAGCACAGATTGAAACACCTGAAAATCTTCACGTTTCACCGACAGGTTGGGCCCAATGGGTCAGCAATGCAAATCCCGAGCAGCCCGAATATGGCGAGACGTTTTCTTACTCTTTCAACTTGAGCATCGCCGGATGGACCTTGATTGACGGCAACAACGATGGCAGAACCTGGCAGGTCGGTTTTGACCCGTTTGGTGGAGTTGGTGCTTACTGCGCCACTTCTTCGTCGACTGATGGATATGAATCATATCACACTGACGATTTCTTGGTTTCAAAACAGGTAATGATTGGCAAAAAATCAGTCCTGACTTACGAAATTACAAGCCATTGGAGCAACCCGCGCGACCATTATGGCGTTGCAATTTCAACGGCAAGCCCCACCAATCCCAATGATTTCACAGTCATTTTCGATGAAAAGGCAGCCTACGGTTGGCAGACCAAGACCATTGACCTTAGTGCATACGCAGGCCGTTATGTCTACATTGCCTTCCGCCATTACGATGCCAACGGATTTAAGCTCGACCTGAAAAACGTGGAACTTGGAAATACGGCAAAGAGAAATTTCATCGGCTTCAACATCAAACTCGACGATGAACTTGTTGCGCAGAATATTGCCGACTGCCATTATCAGTTCGAAACAAGCAATCTTGTTGAAGGTCAGACCTATATGACATCAGTTCAGACTGTTTTCGACGAAGGTCAGAGCGAATGGATCGCCTACCAGTGGACTTACTCGCCTTGCGACAACTACGAAGGTTACGAAACCGTTGAGGTTGAAAACTTGGGCAGTCAGGTTATCGTCACTTGGGAAGCAGAAGAAGAACTTGAAGGAACGTATCTGAATTACGACGATGGCACCAATGAGGAAGGTCTCGGCCTGATGGCAGGAACCCCGATTTATTGGGCAATCTATATTCCGGCCGAAAGCCTTGCACCATACGAAAACTACAGAGCCACCAAAGTCGCCATGTTCGACTATGAAGGACATCGCGGCAGAGTCATGATTTATCAAGGCGACGAAACGACACCCGAGAACTTGCTTTACAAGCAGGATTATGCGACTACAGGTTGCGGCCAGTACATTGACATCCCGCTAGATGAATATGTTGCAATCGATAACACGAAAGGCCTTTGGTTCGTAATGGTCAGTTTGACAGGTGATTATCCGGCTCCTATCGGACCAAACACTGGCGACCCATACGGTCGACTCTATTCTGACAACGGCACCGATTGGTACGATTTGGCCAACAACGGCATGGATAATTCGTTCAACTTGCGCGGCTACATTGAGGAAAACAACGGCATTCTCGGAACGATGGTATTCAAAAACGAAGTCTGCCTGACCCCGAAACCGATTCTCGGCAACGTGTTTGTCGACGATGAGGCAAAAGATGAATATGAATATTGCATCAGAAAAGTCTATTCATTCGATGCCAACGATCCTGAAAGATTTGCAATGTCGTGCCCGACCTGCACAACGATTACGGATGTAGTTGAGACTGAAGGAAATGCCATCAGCATTTATCCAAATCCAGCATCGGAAACCATCACCATCGAAGGCATTGATGTTGAAAATATCAAGGTTTACAACTTGCTCGGCCAACTTGTTGAAGCTCTGGAATCGACACAGCGTATCGACGTAAGCAATTACACATCAGGAATCTACACGATGGTCATCAACGGAAGCGAAACCGTGAGATTTACAGTTAAATAAGAGTTTTAGTTTTTATTCATATCGAAAATCAGGTGCAGTTCAGCTGAACTGCACCTGATTTTTTCTACATAGGATAAAACGCGTCTTCCAAATGTTCAATGTTTGGTTCTTGACTTTCTTTCACAACGACTGTGATAATGTCGAAACGAGTCTCATAATCAATATTATGACTGAAAATGTAGGCGTTAGCTGCTGCAATCAATAGCCTTTGCTTTCGACGGTCGACAGCCAAGTCCGGAGTACCGAAATCATCAGTCTGTCGGGTTTTAACTTCCACAATGACAAGCATTTCCCCGTCAAAAGCAATAATATCAATCTCCTTGTGATGGTTGCGCCAATTCCTTTCAAAAATGGTGTAACCTTTGCTGGCAAGATAATCCGCGGCTAAATCTTCGCCGAGTTTACCAAGCTTGATATTGTGGGATTCTTCCATTACTCTCTATAAAACCCTTCATCAATCATGTATTTCCATGCTTCTAATGGCATGAAATGCCTCACATCCTTACCATTTTTCACGCAGTTGCGGATAAAGGTAGATGAAATCTCAATGATGGGCGTTTCAACAACCGTAACATTCGGATGATGCGTCAATTCGCCGCCATCGTATCCGGCTCGGGGAAAAACCAAAAGTCTGAAATTATCAAGGATTTTCTGGTATTCACGCCAATTTGGGAAATTCTGCAAACTATCCATGCCACAAATGAAGACAAATTCATAATCAGGATACTGCTCCGATAGAGCTGTCAAGGTGTTGATAGTGTATGAAGGAGTTGGAAGGTGCATTTCAATGTCGCACACATGAAAACGCGAGTCATCGCCGAGGGCAAGTTGCAACATTTTCAAGCGCTCGTCGTCATCCAATAGGTCTTCCTTTTTCTTTAGGGGATTTTGCGGAGAGACGACAAACCACAGTTCATCCAAGTCAGAAAACTCGACCAAATAGTTTGCCAGCATCACATGGCCGTGATGGATTGGATTGAATGAGCCAGAATAGATGCCTACTTTTTTCATTTGTTTAAAAACTCTTGCACCACTTTAAGAATCTCATCCTTAGCTGTTTGCAAGTCATCGTTGATAATGGTCACATCAAATTTACCTTGGGCGAAATCCATTTCCCAAGCGGCTTTTGAGATACGTTTTTCAATTTCCTCCATCGAATCGGTATCGCGACCAATCAAGCGCTCACGCAAAACTTCGACGGATGGAGCCTGAATGAATATCGAAAGGGCTTCGTCGCCATAGAATTTCTTGATATTTGTGCCGCCAACCACATCCACATCGAAGACCACATGCTTGCCTTCGTTTTGCATGTTTTTCACCACAGAAAGCAAAGTGCCGTAGCAACGGCCCGGATAGACTTCCTGCCATTCGAGAAATTCTCCATTGTCGACACGACGCTTAAATTCCTCTAAACTAATGAAATAATACTCCCTGCCATTGACTTCCTCACCACGCGGCTCACGGGTTGTGGCCGAAACGGAAAAAGCCATTTCAGGAATGTTTTCCAAAAGATGGTTCACCAAAGTGGATTTGCCCGAACCCGACGGAGCGGAAAAAATCAGAAGTTTTCCTGTCATAGTCTTAAGATTTACAAAATGTTACACACTTGTTCCTTAATCTTCTCCAATTCATCTTTCATCTTGACAACGATTTTCTGGATGTTGACTTCATTGGCTTTCGAGCCCAAAGTGTTGATTTCGCGTCCCATTTCCTGACTGATGAATCCTAATTTCTTGCCGGCTTGGTCTTCGTCGCTGCTTTCGTTGAAATAGTTGCAATGCTGGCGCAAACGGACTTTTTCTTCCGTAATATCCAGTTTTTCAAGATAATAAATCAATTCGGCTTCGAAGCGGTTTTCATCGTATTGACCATCAGTAGTGAGTTCGGTAAGGTTTTTAGTCAGGCGCTGCTTGATGGTTTCGTGGCGTAATTTTTCGTAAGGCTCCACCTGGTCAAGCAAACCTACAATCAGTTCCACGCGATGCAGCAAGTCCTTTTTCAAGGTTGCACCTTCTTGAATGCGGAAACCATCAACAATGTCAAGAGCCTGGTCGATGGTTTCGCCTACTTTGGCAACGAAATCTTCATCGTAGCTTTGCTCAGGAATATTGAAAACGCCTGGCATTCTGAACAATAAGGCAGCCAAATCAGCCGATGGTGCAATATTGAGTTGCTCGGAAATCTGACGGATTTGCCGCAAATAAGAAGCTACCACTTCGCCGTCGATATGATTGCTTTGGTCGAGATTGGTGTCGGTAATCGTGATGACCATGTCGATTTTACCGCGCTGCAACTTGGCGCCAACCTTGTTACGGAAATCCAGTTCGGCAAAACGCAACTCATTAGGCAGTTTTACGATAAGATCTAACTGCTTGCTGTTCAAGGTCTTGATTTCGACCGTAATCTTTTTTGTATTGTAAATGTTTTCGGCTATGCCATAGCCTGTCATTGAACGTATCATGCGAAAAAAAATTGATGCGCAAAGATACGATAATTATTCAAAGCAATGCTTAATTGACTTTAATATAAATGTTTCATCTTTGTCATTACAAAACTACCAGCAAGCGTATATGGACCTTCAAAATACCATAGACTATCACTTATCGAATTGCGCATAGCATTCACTTCGCAAGCAAAATCTCCTGAGATACCATACTCTCCATTTTGTTCAAATAACACTCCTTTAGTATTGATAAAATCAAATTGATAGATAATACCATCAATTACTGTATCGTTTAAACTGCACAACATTCCTTCAATTTGGTTGCCTTTTTTTATCCATTTCGTGTAAGCAGATAGGATAATGGCGTCATCCGTAACTTCCTGAAAGAAAAACCTTTGGTTTTGAACGACTTGAAAAATATGACCTGAACTATCTGTGAAACTGCCATCGAATCTTGCATTATAGAACCCTGCTTCTATTTTTATTTCTTTTTTGCAAGAAATAAAACATCCTATCAGAGCCAGCACAAAAAAAATTTTTCCGATAATTCTCATTTTCTTATTCATTTTGGCAAAAATTCAAACGTCCCCATTTCATGGTATTTGATTTCATTAAAATCATCAATGTGATAATTTCTGTTAAATAAGTATTCTCCTCCAAAACAAATACCCTCCCCTGCTTCAGTGATTTCACCCATAACATCATGAGAACCAAAAGTAGCATATCCATGATTTCCATAGTCAAAAACCGAATAAGATCCCAAACAGCCTTCGAAATGATTACCTTTTCTAACTAACACATACCCATCAGATGTATTTTTTAAAGAGAGAATTTGAAAACAAATGTGATCTTCATCAAACTCTGTCAATAATAATGACCATTGTTCTCTATTTTGATGTTCCACTCCATTTTCATCAACATAACTTCCAGTGAAATAGCCCACATATTCTATTGGCTTCATGGGCTTTTTGCAGGATGTTTGAATTAGCACGATGCTAATAAACACCATTAGTAAACAAACTGCCTTTTTCATAGAATCAAAAGTTTAACTAATACAAATCATTAACATGAAAATACTTTTTCACTATAAAAAAATCGCTTCAGAGCTATGTTTTTATTAGCATAAACATAATATAACTATTTCATTTTTAGCAATTTCACAATTTTCAGACTCGTATCAAGAAAAATAAGTGGTGCGTAGCCATTGCGCTCGATTTGCCTCATGCTTTCTTCCAAAAGTTCCGCAATCTGCGCCAGATTAGCCGGATTGATGAAAGGTGCAAACTTGGAATTGAACTGTTTTTCATCATCGGGCAGCATCACGATTTGTGCCAAGTTGTTGTTGAATAACATGGAGTTACGCACAATTTTCAATCCATATTGCAGCAGTTCCTTTTGCTTTTCACGGCCAAGGCTCTTGATGTTGTTGACAAAATCAATCAGTTCGCCGACCGCAGCTTTGAAACATAAGCGCATCCACTGCTGGAAAGTGGTGAAAAAGAACTTTTCATCCTCCTGGTCTTTGGAGAAACGACAGGCATTCAGCCAGTTGCCTTCCGCAACCATAGCAGCATTTCGGGCAATGTTTGCATCGCAGCCTTCGCGCGTAACCAAGGCATTGGCTACATCATTCAAGTCGATTTGTGGAATCTTAACCAAGGCAGTCCTTGATTTGATGGTGGCCAAAAGCTGGTCCTGATTTTCAGCAATCAAGATGAAAACCGTTTTCTCGGGCGGTTCCTCCAACAGTTTCAGCAACTTGTTGGCAGCCACTTCGTTCACCTTTTCGGCCATCCAGATAATGGCGATCTTGTATTCACCTTCGTACGATTTGAAACTCAGTTTCCGCAGCAGAGTGGCCGCATCGCGCACATTGATGACACCTTGCTTGTTCTCGACATCCAAAAAACCGTACCACGATGAAGCATCAATGTAGCCTTTGTTTTGCAAGACATATTCGCGCCATTCTTCGGAAAACAAGTCCGATTCAGGGTCTTTCTTCACCTTTTTCGTAATAGCTGTAGGCATGACGAAATGCATATCAGGATGAACCAGCTTGCTGATTTTCTGACAAGTAGGACAAACGCCGCAACTGTCCGTTGCCGTGCGGTTCGGGCACAAAATGTATTGCGCGTAGGCCAATGCCAAAGGCATTTTTCCGCTTCCGGCAGGACCTAAAAACAACTGCGCATGGGGAACACGGTTCTCCTTGACGCTCAAAATCAGTTTCTGTTTAACGGCTTCTTGCCCAATCACATCCTTGAATTGCATATCGTTTGAATTTTGCGGGTCAAAGGTACACATTTTATTTATATCTTTGCGCCAAATTCAATCTAAACGATATGTTAAGCGAACAGGAACAAATCAGAAGAAATTCTTTAGCCGAATTATATAAGTTAGGCATCAATCCTTATCCGCAGGCTGCTTATCCTGTGACGGTGAGCACTACGGAAATCCTTGAAAAGTTTGACGACAACAATCTTGAGCAGTTTCAGGAAATCAGCATTGCCGGCCGCATTATGAGCCGCCGCATCATGGGTGCTGCTTCGTTCTGCGAACTGCAAGATGCAAAAGGCCGTATCCAGCTGTATATCAAGCGCGACGAAATCTGTCCCGATGAAGATAAGACCATGTACAACACGGTTTTCAAACGTCTTTTGGACATCGGCGACTTCATCGGCGTG
>CALGBV010000210.1 GCA_937884015.1 uncultured Bacteroidales bacterium | reverse complement strand
ATATGCTTCAGCCGGCTGTAGATGCGGCCGTCGTAGCGCTCGTCGAACTGCTTCGAGTCGAAGTTCGTCGTCCCGAAGAAGAGCGGGGCGGGACGGCATTCCGGCCCGATCCTGACATGGCCGTACATGTGACGGCTTTGCCGGGCCTGGCGCTGGCTGTCGGGAAACTCGATGAAGCGCAAACGGCTTTTGTCGGCAAGCGTCTGGAATACCAGCAGCTTGCCCTCGACGGACAATCGGAATCGGCTACCGAACTGAAGGAGCAGATCATCGAAACCGTCAACGGGAAGCTCGTCGTGCATCTTGCAGCCATGAGCAAAGTGAACCCCGAAACCTATGGCAATTTCACCACTCTCGTTACCAATCTCATAAAGAGCAGCAACCTGAAGGTGGTCCGCCGCAGGGACAAAAAAGAAACGCCATCTGACAATCCGACCACAGAATAAACTCAGATGACGCTCTGATTTTTAATTAACCCAGACACCGACCCAACCTAAAATGACCAGTTCGTCGCTTACGGGCCGGTGTTTTTTTTTGCTTTGCCGAAGCGAGAAAATAACAATGGAGTTGCTGAATGGTTCATGTCTGTCGTAAGATTGTTTTGGGGATAAATTCTCGTAAATCTGATGGCGGTTGGCCGTATCGAAAGGCCTAAATCGTCTTGAATGTAAAATACTTTTACCAAATCAAATCTCTCCCAGGCCAAAATGTCCAAGAAAAAATATGCTGATTGTAAAAAAACAACATTTATAAAGATATATTTCTTACTTTTGCAACCAAATGTTTGGACAGTTCATAGTCAACGGATTTATCACGGGAATTTTGTATTCCTTGCTGGCCATCGGCTTCGCATTGGTGTATAACACTACAAGGGTGTTTCATATTGCGGCAGCGGGCATTTATGTGTTTGCAGCGTTCATGTTCTATTTGTTTGTGCCTGTATTTGGTCTTCCGGTATGGGTCGGAATCGTTGCCTCAATAGTCCTGACGATGGGGTTGAGTCTGTTGACCGAAGTGTCAGTGTATCGCCCTTTGCGAAGGAAAAAGGCATCGAACAATGTGGCGCTGATTGCTTCCATCGGCTTGATGACCATCATCGTCAATCTGCTGGCTATGTTTTTTGGGAACGAAACAAAGATTATCGACAACACCATCCACAGGACTTTCGCTTGGAACAACATCCTTGTCACCACACCTCAGATGTGGCAGCTTGTGGTGGGTGTTTCGGCAATCTTGCTTTTCCTGCTTTTTATTGGCACCACAAACTGGGGTGTCCGGTTCCGTGCCCTCAGCGCCGATGGAGTCTTGTACGAAACCATGGGTTACGACACTTCAAGGACCCTGACGCTGGTATTTCTGATGAGCGGTGCTTTCATTGCTTTGGCCAGTTGCCTGATGGTCTACGATATCGGCATGGATCCCCACATGGGCATGAATGTGCTCATCAACGCAATGGTGGCGATGATTGTTGGCGGCGTAGGCCGTTTCGGAACCTGTGTCATGGGCGGCATAGCTTTGGGCGTATTGCAGGCCCTGACGGTCTACAAGTTCTCTTCCAATTGGCAAAATGCCGTCACTTTCACCTTTCTTCTGATATTACTTTTCCTGCGGCCACAAGGCATCGCTGGCTATAAACAACGCACCATCTGATGGAATTATGGAATACCTGCTTCACATAGGAATCATGATTTGCATCTACATCATCTTGGTGCTCAGCGCCAACCTGACGGTGGGCATGGCTAACCTGCTGACTATGTGCCAGGCGGCATTTTACGGCATAGGCGCTTATATCGGTACCTTCTTCCTGATGCAGTTCAACCTCCCATTTGTTGTCATCGCTTTGCTCGTGATGTCAGTAACGGGTGTGATGAGTCTGCTTATCTCTTTCGCATCAGTGAAACTGAAAGGCGATTATTTTATCTTGGGGACCTTGGGCTTCCAGATGATTGTGTATACCATTCTTTACAACTGGATTAGTGTGACCAAAGGTCCTTATGGCATACCAGGCATCCCAAGCATCAAGCTCTTGGGTATCTGGAGTTTGAATGGCATATACGCCTATTTCTTCTTGGCTTTGGTCTTGACGGTTCTGACGGCATTGTTTTTCAACAGGCTGCAAAACTCGCCTTATGGCCGGATGCTGAAAGCCATCCGTACCGATGAACTGTCGGCAAAGGCTCTCGGCCGTAATACGACGCGATTGAAAACATGGGCGTTTGCCATTTCGGCAGCCTTTACAGGTGTGGCCGGTGTGGTCTACGCTTCGTATGTGAGTTATATCGACCCAACCAGTTTCACCCTCGACGAGAGCATCTTTATCATCACCGCCCTGTTTATCGGCGGCATTGGAAGCCGGGTGTGGGGAGCGGTGGCGGGTGCTGCCGTGGTGGTCGTGTTGCCCGAGTTGCTCCGTTTTATCGGTTTGCCCGATGCAGTGGCCGCCAACCTGAGACAAGTGATTTATGGTCTGGTGCTTATCGTGTTGATGTTTGTCAGGCCTCAAGGTCTCTTGGGCGATACTAAATTGAAATGACATGATATTGGAATTGAAGAATATAAGAATGAGTTATGCCAATTCACGCCGCGAGGTGCTCAACCTGCTCGATGGCGTGAATCTGGCTGTGGACGAAGGCAAGGTGACCGCCCTTATCGGTGGTAATGGAGCCGGCAAGACCACGCTTTTCAATATCATTTCGGGCTTTGAGAAAGGTTTTGAGGGACAAGTGATTCTTGAAGGCAACGACATCACGCGGCTGCCTGCGCACAAGATTTCGCAAATGGGCTTGGGACGGCTCTTTCAGGGCCGCCAGCTCATGGACGACCTTACCCTGATGGAGAACATGAAAATTGCCTCCGACGATACGATGGGCGAACATCCTTTCGATAGTTTTCTGAAACCCAGGAAGGTGGCAGCAAGCGAAGCTGTCAAGGAACAGCAAGCCATTGACATACTGAAGAAGGTGTTTGGCGAAACCGAGAACAAGTATCTTGGAATGCTCGACCGCAAGGCCTCCGAATTGTCGTATGGCGAGCAACGCCTTATAGCCATGGCGCGTTTGCTGATGGGCAACGACCGACTGCTGCTGCTCGACGAGCCGACAAGCGGCGTGAACCCTCGCTATATCGACAGTTTCCGGACCATCATTCGCAACATGGTTGAAAAAGAAGGTCAGACGGTGCTCCTGATTGAACACAATATGTCGTTTGTGAGAAACGTGGCCGATTGGTGCCACTATCTCTCCGACGGCAGGATAATAAAAAGTGACTCGACGCAATTGGTGCTCGATGACCCCGTTATCAGAAAGGATTATCTCGGCTTATGAACCCGCTGCTTGAAATAAAGGACCTGTATGGAGGTTACGAGAAGGATGTGAACATCCTGCAAGGCATTAGCCTGACGGTGGCCGAAGGCGAAACCGTAGGCATCATCGGCTTGAACGGCAGCGGTAAATCCACCTTGGGCAAGGCGGTGATGAACCTGTTGCCTTACCGCAAGGGCAGTGTGGTTTTCGATGGGCAGCATGTTGAAGGCAAAACCGCTCACCAGCTGGCCAAGATGGGCATAGCCATGATGCATCAGGGTGGTGCTGTGTTTCCGAACCTCTCGGTGTGGCAGAACCTGCAGCTGGCGTTTGGAAACGCCCAATGTGTGGCATCCGACACACGGCTCTATGAAATTGTTCCGCTGCTCCGCAAGCCTAAGAAGGAACTCATGCACACCATGGCCGACAAGCTCAGCGGCGGTCAGCGCCACGAGTTGGCCCTTGCCATGACCCTGGCCCGTCAGCCAAAGCTCATCATCCTCGATGAGCCGAGTGCGGGGCTTTCGCCCAAGGCGGTGGAGGAGATGTATGGAATGCTTAGCCAGGTCCGCCAACAATTAGGAGTCACGATGATGGTCATCGAACAAAATGTCGCGAAAGGCGTTGGCTTTTGTGACAGATGCGTGATGATTGGTACAGGTTTTATCATTCAAGAGTTTGAGAACGATGGTAATAATATCACTGAAATAGAAAAAGTAATGTTTAACAAATAAACTATTAAAAAAATGAAAAAATCATTAGTTATTATTGTGATTTGCCTTGCTTTAATAGGCGGATTGGTTTATGTTATCAAAAACAATAACAAAATTCAAGAAGATGATTCTAATGTTGTGAAGATTGGGGCTGTATTACCTACCACTGGCAATTCTGCTGTTATTGGTGAGCCTAAAAAAAGAGCTTTTGATATAGCAATGGATCAATTCAATGAAGGAGGGAAACGACTTGAAGTTGTATACGAGGATAGTCATGGAGTCGCCAAAGATGGTGTCGCGGCTTTGAACAAGTTATTTATGGATAAAGATATTGATTGCTTTTACATAGATTTAACCCCTGTTGTTAATGCATGTGTTCCGCAAATTAACACTCATAAAATCATTACTTTCGCAGGTTCGGCTCAACCAGAAATAACTGATGCCAGTGATTATTTGTTCCGTATCTTTGCTGGTGGCGACCAAGAGGTGGAAATGATGGTTGATTTGCTGATTTCTGAATCGGTTCAAAATGTGTTTGTTCTTCATACAGACGAATTGTATGGTATAAATGCGGCAAATTTATTAAAGGAATTATTTGAAGAAAAAGGTGGTGTGGTTATAGGTGATGAAGAATATCCAATGAATAATGTGGATTTTAAAGAACAGTTATTAAAGGCCAAAGATTTGAACCCTGATCGAATTGTTTTGATGGGTTATGGAAATGAGTATTCTGTCCTTTTAAAACAGGCGCAAGAACTAGGCATCTCTTCTGATCGATTCGTTTGTAATTTGGGTGGGTCAAACAAGACCGTTACTGAACTTTCTGCCGAACTAATTGAAGGAATGCATTTTATAGGTCCAAGATTCTCATATCTGCTAAGCAACAATGCTCTTGAACCTGAAATGAAGAATTTTGTAGAAAAATACCAGGCAAAATACAATGAAATACCTGATTTTAGAGCAGCATACGCGTATGACATGGTCGTGATTTTTATGGATGTGTTTGCCAATGGAGAAAAGACACAAGAAGAAATGATGTCTGATTTTATTAAAATTAAGAACTTCAAAGGTGCGTCGGGTAGTATCACTTTTAAAGAGAATGGAGATACGGATACGGATTTGGTAACAGCATATTACAATAATGGAACAATGGTATTATGTGTACAGTAAATTTTGAAGGAATCGAATCGATTCAAAATTTATACGACACGAATTTTGAATCATGGATAAACCATCCTCGTGCCACAGTTCGCTCAGCCTATCTTCGGTTGTTGGGTGATGTGAATGGCAAATATATCTTAGATGCAGGATGTGGATGTGGCATTGATTGTCTTGAACTATCAAAAAGAGGTGCAATAGGATATGGTATTGATGTGAGTGCTGTTTCTATAGAACAAAGTAGAAAACTTTTTGGGGATAATTCCTCATGGATGTTTAATTGTTGCGATATAATGAGTTTCAAACCTGAAGTTCTGTTTGATGTTGTTTTATGTAGTATGGTCGTCATGCATCATAAAAATCTCAGCGCCACACTTCGAAATCTTTCTTCGTTTCTAAAACCAGGGGGACAACTTCTTCTGGTTACCAATAACCCGTATTTGGTTTGTCAAGACTTCCATGTCGAATACCCTCAAGACGAGAGTGTTTGCTATCAGCACTGCTTTTCGGATAATGGAAAGATGATTCAGATGACCAAATATCTTCATTCTATTTCTAGTTATATAAATGGCGGACTTCCAGAACTTTCTGTCGTGTATATGCAGGAAATAGCATTGTACAATGATGAAACGAAGTTCTTCAATCCTATACCCCACCCGGGAACACCAAACTTTATTTCATTTCTTTATCGTAAATTTAGTATATAGGGCATTTCTAAATAAAACTCTTTGATATTCAGATAAATATTTGTATATTTGCC
>CALGBV010000209.1 GCA_937884015.1 uncultured Bacteroidales bacterium | reverse complement strand
ATACATCACGTTATGGATTGGATTTGATTCCTGTTACTGCTGGAAAAGGTAAAGGTGTAAAAGCCAGGCTCCAGTTCCGAAACAGGCACCGCAATTCGTCCACGGCGGAAATCATTGAGAACTGGTTCAAAGGCATCATTAAGGCGCATATTATTAAAACCCTGCACATTACCATTCAAGATAATATCGCGGCCCAAACCATAATCATAATGATAAATGCCTTGGGCATCATATAGTTCGGCATAAAGCGTTCCCCTATTCGCCACGGTATCGCCATTTTGGAAACTTGGCGTTTCCCAATAGAAATTGATTTTCGGACCTTCATTGTCGACAATTGCCGTCGGGTCGATACCGCCCAAAACCACATCTTCAAACACGCCCATGGCATCAATCTGGCGAATCGAATCGTAGGCATAATAGCTGAAACGCGGTTTGCCTTCCTGCAAATTGATGTCGCGCGGCACTTGGAAACTGAAACTGAACTTGCCTTGCTTCACCGTCGCCTTGCCTTGGAAAAGCACATCGTTGAAGAACGTGAAATTACGCACCGGATCGGCCACAGGGCTGCTGCCCAAAGTCGTAAAGACCGATTCCTTATCAAAGAAACGCAACTCCACTTCACCATTGAAAGCGGCATCGAGGCTACCATCGGCTTTCCTGATTTCGCCTTCCACATTGACCATACTCATGGCATGAAGCGCAATTTCATGGTCAAGTTCCTCCCCGTTCATCTTAACCGTCAGCACCTTTTCGACAGGCGCAGCGAAACGCAAGGCCGGGTCGCCGAAAAACACGTAACTGATGTTTTTGCTGGGATTGTTTGTCGTAGAAAAATTGCTGTTATCTGCCTTGGTGTCTTTCACAATGTCGCCAAAGCGCGAAGCCTTGTCGCCATCGGGCGTGTACATTCTGTGCATCAAGGCTTTGGCAATATTAATATTGTTGTTGCCAACGGTTGGCCGCACCGTAGTCAGCATGGCGACAGAACCACCCGTAGGCAAAGTGAACATCAGCTCGCCAGCCGAAACGAAAGACGGGTCATCGAACTGACTGAACTCGCAAGTGGCGGTCAGCACGAAAGGCATGCAATCGTAATTGGTCATGTTCATGATTTCGGTATTGGTCAGCATCTTTTCATCCGTCAAGCCCCTAACGCCGCCATGACCATGATACTGCATGGCCAAGACGCCCTTTTCAAAACGGCGCACCAACTCGGCGGTGGCATCGGGAGCCACATTGCCCGAGGGCGAGGTATATTGCGGATAAGCATCCAGATAAACCTTCTGCGCATTCATGGCATGATTTTCATCACTAATGATGTCACTACATTGCTCGGCATGATCGGCATATTCATTCTGCTCGTCATCAGCCGTAAACAAGTGATTGGTCCTCCACGAGCCGTGCGTCGCCGACAAATCGGCATAATGATATATTTTCCGCAAAACCGTCTCGGCTTCCTCAACCGATGTGACCGGCAGACGACCAACGCCCAAATCGACACGGCCGCCGCTATTAACGCCTTCATTATCATCCATCATGGCATAAAAATCATCAGTGCAGAAACTTGCCGTTTGGCCTAAGGAAGTCTCGGCCTCGTAAGGAGGCACATAGTTTTTGCCAAATCCTCTGATGTTGCGGAAATCGTGAGAACCTTTTCCGAACAGCAGCACATATTTCAATTGTCCTTCGCTTCGTTGATACACCATGCGGATGAAATCGCGTATGCCTGACGGGTCGGGCGTTCCGGTGCCAAACTCATTGTAAATCTCGTCCAAATCGACAACCACACTCTGCAAGCCATCGTCATTTTGATGAAAATCGGCCAAAGCCTGAGCCTGTTCCCAAAACACTTTTGGCGTGATGATGAGCATATCGGCCTGCGCAACAGCATGAAGGTTTTGGTTTGCGACAGGATTCACCGAAGCCACCGTCAAAGCCGCCGAAGGCTTGAAAGTGAAATAACGGCGTTCAGTCTTATTCTCGACACCGAACACGAAATTGTCAGAACTCATCACACCTTCCTGAACGGCAGGACGCACCGGATTGCTGACATCCCAAACCTGATATTCGTGCGACATATTGCGCACCCATACCGCCGTATTCGAATGGCTCAGCTGGTCGGGACGCAAACGGAATGAAAAGAGATTGCCGACACGTTTCAGTTCACGCCAACAGTAAAACTCCACATAATCGAGATAAAGCAACTGACCCGCCACGCGAGGCTGCAGCAAAAACTGGAAATCGACAGTGTCGCTTTCGCTTTGCATCTGCCCCGTGCGCGTGGTATCTTTGCCATACGAGTGTGAGTTATCCGAAATTGCTCCAATGGTTCCATCGGCGACCAAATGACTGTCATTTGCCCAAACATCGTAATGGATTGACCCATTCCTGCTGCGTCCCATGGCAACCACTTTGTATTCTATCGGCTTGCTTTTGACCAAATTAGGGAAAACAAACTGCAAATAAAGAGCCGTATCAACCGAAGTCAGCTGCTCACCAAACCAATTTCGGCCCGAATTATAAGGCGAAAACAGTTCCGCATCATGCCAGGCATAATCAGGGAACTCGGTAACGACATTCGTTGCGCCCTCAATATCAGCTGAAGGCTGCGAGCCAACGCGAAGTCCCGCCACGCCACTGTCAGCACATATATAATAATAGGTGGTGTCGGAATATGGATTCTTGCGTCTTTCGTATTTCATAGCCAGGCCATCCGTCACTTTCCAGCAAGTCGGTTCCTGGCCATAGAAAAGCACATAATCATCGGCATCGAAACGGCCATCTTCGGCGCCGCTGACAAAAATCGCCATCTCGGTCAAATCGTCATAGCGCGTATCGGAATTCTTTTCGGGCAAGACACCGGCAGGATTACCGAAAATGCGTATCTCATTGGGATTGAGATGCTCCACATCCATCTGCATGGCACGAAGCGCATTGTAATCCAGTTTATAGACTCCTTCTTGCGTCACCCCCATCCTGTGCCAAGTGTATTGACTCAGCACAGATTGGCTGACATGATTTTGTGCGGAAACCGCCAATGGGACAAAGGCAAATACCGCGAGGAAACAGCGGCATATTTTCCCAATATGAAGATTCATTTTCATCTGCAAATCAAAAGTTTAGAAGTTACAGCAGCCGTCTCGCCCTTATCGTTGGTAGCGACAATACGGTAGATGTAAATGCCATTCGACAAGGCCTCGCCCTGTGCGTTGCGGCCATCCCAGCGTATCGGCTCCACACGGGTAGACGAGCCCATCACCTGCTCGGAAAGCTGGCGGACAAGCCGTCCCATAATATCGTAGATATAGACCTGCACATCCATATTGTTGCCAATCTGGTTGTGTTCAAAGACAAAACCTGTTGCTTCCGAAACAGGGTTCGGGACATTAAAGGGATTTTCTATTTGCATCGTCAGGCTGTTCGCCACGGTGAAGTGGATTTCCGCCGTGTTGCTGTTGTTGTAAATATCCCAGACCTTCAAAGTCAAGGTGTAATCGCCATCAGGCAAATCAAGCATTTTGTAGTTGATGGTGCCTTTGCCCGGATTGCCAGGTTCGGAGACAAAACAGTCGTTCAAATTATACGAACGCTCAGCAGCACCCGTCAAAGTGGCGATAATGTCGTGGCCAATGCCTGCACCCGTCGTGTTGATACCGCTTTCATCGCTGACAAAGGCAAGCAGAATCGGATTTTCGCCAGCCAGACTTCCGTCAACGAAATAAATGTCATCAATATGAAGCTCAATGTCGGGCGGCGTCGTATCCATCGTGGCATCTTCATAGAAACCGCCCACAATGAAGTCTTCGCATTTGCCGTTGGCATCAATCTCACCATTGGTGGCATAATAGCTAATCATTCCCGGGCCAAACGAATAGGCAATGTCGCGCGGCACTGTGAAACTGATTTGGAAACGTCCGTTCTCAACCGTCGTCTGGCCTTTGAAAAGGATGCTGTTGCGCAATTTGAAATTCATGACTGCATTGTCGCAATGCGCCACAAGGTCAGCCACCTTATCATAAACCGTAACGTAAACCGTTCCGTTGAATCCCGTAGCGACCTGACCATTATAATCCTTTACAAAACCCCTAATTTCAACAGGTTGCAAAGCGCTAACCGTATCGCTGTAAACGGTAAAATGCTGCCAAACCGTATCGGAAACCTGAACGGAATCCTGCCACATTTCAGGTCGCATCCCGTTGATGCTTTCCGTCTCAATCTTCAGTTTCGGAGCAGCAATGCGCAAGGCCGGATCACCGAAAAACACATATCTTTTTTCATATATGTTGCCTCGTGTTTTCGCCATGCGGTAAACATCGCCTAAACAAGGGTATTTGCCATCTTTCAATTCAAACAAATGGTTATAGATTCCCTTGTTAAAAGCCTCATTATCACTGCCGCCCGTAACCCTCGAAGTCGTGAACATGGCTATCATGCCGCCATATTGGTTCAGAAAAGCGTATTCGCCAATGGCTGTGCGGGTGTGGTCGTCATAGCGGCTCACCTCGCAAGTGCCGGTAATCATCAGCGGATACATGGGGCCGTTGTGCCACGAATCGACATCCTTGCGCTGCAAGATGCGTTCTTCCGAGAGCTGCACCTCGCCGCCGTGACCCGTATAGTTTACCACTAACGAGCCTTTTTCCATGCGGTTATTGATGGCCTCGTTGACTGCCGGCGCCAAAACGCCATTCGGCGTGTCCTGCTGTTCGTAGGCACCAAGGTAAATCTTATCTACGACAAAATTCTCACCGCCAACGGTTTTCAGTTGTTGTTCAAAACCCTCGGCGTGATCCACGAACTCCTTTTCATCGTCAGTAACAAAAGTCACCACATTGCGCCAAGGCTGCATGGTGCTTTCGTTCAAGGCAATATATTGCTCGATTTTATCGACCATCTGCGTGGCCTGTTCCAAAGTGGAAACAGGGAAACGGCCTATGCCAATGTCGGCCAGCGAATGGGCAATGTCGCCTTCCGTGGGGTCGAAACAGCCGAAATAATCATCCGTCACAAAACATTTTTGCGCATTCACCGACATCAAGGTTTCGTAGGCCGGAACAAAGCAAACCTGACCATCTCGGTTCTTGAAATCGAAGGAAGCATCACCCAAGAGCAACAGGTATTTCAATTTTCTGTCGCTATCGAGATAAAGCATACGGCAGAAATCGCGAATGGCCGAAACATCCATAGCACCGCAGCCGAACTCATTGTAAATCTGCTGAGGCGTAGCAATATACGTCACCAATTCAGGGTCCTGAACCTCGTGAATGGCCTTGATGCGCTCAGCCTGACTAATGAAATCGGGATAGGTAACGATGAGATAATCAATGTCGCGCACGGCATGAAGATTCTGGTTTTCTACTTGTCCGAAATCGACCACCGAGAAATAGGATGAACCATCGAAAGCGATAAACTCATTGTCGGAACGACCGTTCATGCAGAATGAGAAAGTGCTGCCGTTCATCTGCCCATTGATTCTTGATGGCGAAACGGGATTGCTCACATTCCAGACCTGCATTTGCTGTGTGGCGTTGCTGACACGGTATTCATATACCTTATTAATATTAGTCATTTCGGGATTGCGGAAAAGCATCTGTTGGCCCGAAAATTTCAGGTTGCGCCATGCGTTAACCGTAATGTAATCCACGTAGCCGCGCGAAGTGGTGTTGGCATTGCCCTCATGCTTCAAGGTGACTTTCACATCATCTTTTGACGGATAGGCATTGACATAACCGCTGGCTGTAACAGCAATAGTAATCGTTGAAGTTGGATCAACGGGAGAAAGGCTGTAACTGGCATGTTGGTTACCATCGACCAGCAGCTTGAAACTTGCCGGAGAAAAATTCCTGCCCACCAATTCCACATGAAGCACGCACTGACGCGAAGTGATGACATTCGGGAAAGCGAAGTTGAAATCCTTGCTGACATTGCCGTCCATGACATCGCCATAATAACTGCGGCCCATGTGGTTCAAGTTGACCTCATCAGTTTCATGCACCTTATAATCGAGAAATTCCGCAACCGTTTCAGCAGCTGCCGATGATGGCGCATTTTCGGCGGCGATACGTTTACCTGCGCCTAAATCAGTGGTAATGAATGCGTAGGCGTAATCATCATAATAGTTCTGCACATGCTCGTAACACGAATGTGACTGATTGTACTGCCAACGCACAGGGCCTCGGCCATAAAAAAGAATGTAATCGTTCTTATCGAACTTGCCATCCGATTCGCCCGAAACGAAAATCGGCAATTCCTGCAAATCATCATAACGCGCCTCGCTATTCAGTTCAGGCAGCACGCCGCCACCATTATGATAAATGCGGATATTGCGCGGGTCGATGCCATCGACCTTGATGCCCAAGGACGAAAGGTCGGAATAGGTAAGTTTGTAAATGCCAGTTTCTTTCAAGCCCATCTTATGCCAAGTGCCTGAAGCCAGAACCGAATGCCTTGCATAATCTCCTTGAGCCATGACGCTTGCCGGAAGAAAAGCCATCAAAGCCAAAAAGCCAAAAATAATCCGAAAAATCCTATTACTCATATTAATAAAAGCCTATTTTTCACGGAACGAAAATACAACCTTTTTATTGTAAATCGACATTTTTTGGCAGAAAAAGTTTTTTTTCAAAGAAAATGTGCGCCAATTCATAAAAATGTCGTAAAATTGCGCCGATTTTATGTGCTTGGAAAAAAATACATTTCAGGCACAATATTGACAGACAAAACGAGTTATTAAAGGAACAAATTTTATCAACGATGTATAAAAAATCAGGATTCAAAGCATTAGCAATTATCGTTTTAGGAGGTCTCTTGATGACTTCTTGCTCAAAGAAAGCCTCCAGAACCACAGGGTGGGCCTACAACGACGCCAACAACGGTGGTTTTGAGGTCGCAGAAATCAACGACCAGCAAATCGGACCTGGCTTGATAGCCATTGAAGGCGGCACCTTCGTCATGGGAGGCACCACCGACAATCTGACCCGCTCATGGGACAACGTTCCACGCAAGGTCACAGTTCCATCATTCCTCATGGACCGCACTGAAGTCAGCAACGTTGACTATCAGGAATATATCTATTGGCTGAACCGCGTTTACGGTCAGAACTACCCACAGGTAGTGCGCAACGCCGCCCCTGATACTTTGGTTTGGCGTGACCGTTTGTCATATAACGAACCTATGGTTGAAGTCTACTTCCGCCACCCGTCCTACAACGACTATCCTGTAGTCGGTGTTTCATGGGTTCAGGCCAACGACTACTGCTCATGGCGTACCGACCGCGTCAACGAGTTGATGCTCGTCGAAGCTGGTGTCCTCGATTGGGACCCATCACAGCAGGATGAAGAAAACTTCAACACAGATGCTTACCTTGCAGGTCAATACACCGGTAAGGTGAAAAACGGCAAGAAAGACCTCTCCAAGGGCGATGGCGACGGTTTGCGCAACGTCCGCATGGAAGATGGTATCCTTCTTCCTTCCTATCGCCTCCCCACGGAAGCCGAATGGGAATATGCCGCTGTCGGTCTGGTTGGCAATACCTCTAACGAAATCGTTGCCGAACGCAAGGTTTATCCTTGGAACGGCGATGGTCTCCGCACCGATAACAAGAAATACTATGGCAGCTTCATGGCTAACTTCAAGAGAGGCCCTGGTGACTACATGGGTGTTGCCGGCAACCTGAACGATGGTGCTGCACTGCCAGCTCCTGTCGGTTCCTACTGGCCAAACGATTACGGCCTGTATAACATGGCTGGTAACGTTTCCGAATGGTGCCAAGACGTCTATCGTCCATTGTCATTTGAAGATGTAGCCGACTACAGCCCATTCCGTGGTAATGTGTTCACACAGAAAGCTGTCGACGAAAATGGTTTCCTCGTTCAGAAAGACTCCCTTGGCCGTATCCGCAGAGAACCTATCTCACAGGAAGAAGCTTCAAAACGTCAGAACTACCGCACTAGCTTCAACTCCAACTACGATGATGGTGACTACATGTCAGCCATCCGCAACAAGTGGAGCGATGCTCAGGAAGACCAGAGCGTATTCACAAAAGAAATGTACGAAACCGCTACCAACGACACCCCTGGTACCACGCTCATCAGCGACGAATCACGCGTCTACAAAGGCGGTTCATGGGCCGATGGTCCTTACTACCTGAGCCCTGGCACACGCCGCTACCTCAATCAGAACCAGTCAGCCGCTACTATCGGCTTCCGCTGCGCTATGAACAAGGTTGGCAGTTCCTTCGCAAAATAATGCTTTGATTCAAAATACTGAAAATGCCGTTTGAGAAATCAAGCGGCATTTTTTATAAAACATACAATCATGAACACATTAGAAATCATATATCAAGCCTTTCAAAAAGCTTACAAAGTAACGACCGACAGCCGTAAAGTTGAAAAAGATGCCGTGTTTTTCGCCCTGAAAGGCGAGAATTTCGACGGCAATGACTTTGCCCTAAAAGTAGCCGAAGAAGGCATTGCTTCGCTTGTGGTCTGCGACCGAAACGACATTCCCGAACATACACGAATCGTTAAAGTCGAAGATTCCTTGAAAGCCTTGCAAGACCTTGCCCACCATCACCGCCACCAGATGAAAGCCAAAGTGCTTTCCATCACGGGCACCAACGGCAAGACCACGACGAAGGAACTTGTTTCAGCCGTGTTATCTCAAAAATACAACATCATTCATACTGAAGGCAACTACAACAACCATATCGGCGTGCCCCGCACACTGCTCACCCTGCCGTTTAGCTCGGAAGAAAACGAAATCGCCGTCATAGAGACCGGTGCCAACCACCCGGGCGAGATAGCCTTCCTATGCGACATTGTGAATCCCGACTGCGGGCTCATTACCAACGTGGGACGCGCTCATCTGGAAGGATTCGGCTCGTTTGAGGGCGTTATCGCCACCAAGACGGAGCTTTATGCCTACCTGCGCCGCAAAGAGGACAGTTTTATCTTCCTGCACGGCGACAACGAGCACCTCACGCCGAAGGCCGAGGGGCTGAATAGCATCCAATACGGCAGCACGGGCTACGGCTACTGCGTGGAAGGCGAAGTGGTGGAATGCAACCCCTTCGTGAAGATGCGTTGGCGCAGCAAGGACGAGGCAGATTGGCACGAGGTGCAGACGCAACTCATCGGCGCGTACAACATCGACAACATGCTGGCGGCAGCCGCCGTGGGGCTTCACTTCGGCGTCACTCCGGAGCAAGTGGACCACGCCCTAGGCCACTACGCCCCGCACCTGGGACGCTCCGAACTGAAACGCACGGAGCGCAACACGCTTATTGTGGACGCCTACAACGCCAACCTCACCTCCATGACGGCCGCCCTCGACAACTTCCGCCAGATACCCGCCGCCCATAAGATGGCCGTCCTCGGCGAAATGCGCGAACTCGGCGCAGCATCGGCAGAGGCACACCGGCAGGTGATGGAGATGGCTCTCACACTGGGCTTGGAACGGCTGTGGCTCGTGGGGGAGGAAATGAGCAAATTAGCAAATGAGCAAATTAGCAAATTAACGAATGTAACAGAAGTGCGTTTCTTCCATAACGTCGAGG
>CALGBV010000208.1 GCA_937884015.1 uncultured Bacteroidales bacterium | reverse complement strand
TTGTCGTCGTTGCCGGCGAAATCAAGACGAACACTTATGTTGAAATTCAAGACATTGCGCGTGACGTCATCGAAAAAATCGGCTACAACAAGTCGGAATACCAGTTCGATGCAAAGTCCTGCGGTGTTCTCTCCGTAGTTCACGGACAATCAGGCGACATCAACCAAGGCGTTGAACGCGATGCTCCCGAAAACCAAGGTGCCGGCGACCAAGGCATGATGTTCGGCTTTGCTTGCAAGGAAACCGAAAACTACATGCCGCTCACCATCGACCTCTCCCACCGCCTGTTACGCGAACTTGCCGCCATCCGTCGCGAAGGCCGCCAGATGAAGTATCTGCGTCCCGATGCAAAATCGCAAGTCACCGTGGAATACGGCGAAGGTTGGAAACCACTTCGCATCGACACCATCGTCATTTCAACGCAACACGACGAGTTTGACAATGATAAAGTCATGTTGAAGAAAATAGAAGATGACGTCCGCAACATCTTGATTCCAAGAGTAAAACGTCAGTTACCGTCACGTTTGCGCAAACTTTTCGGCGACGATATGAAGCTCTTAGTCAACCCGACAGGCAAGTTTGTCATCGGTGGCCCTCATGGTGATTCAGGTCTCACTGGTCGTAAAATCATCGTCGACACCTATGGTGGACGCGGCGCTCACGGCGGCGGTGCTTTCTCAGGAAAAGACTCCTCAAAAGTCGACCGTTCAGCAGCTTACGCTGCCCGTCACATTGCCAAGAACCTTGTGGCAGCCGGCATTTGTGATCAGGCTCTTGTACAGATTGCCTACGCCATCGGGAAAGCTGAACCCGTCGGATTCTACATCAACACGGAAAACACGGTCCATGTCAAGGATGCCAAGGGTAAGACACTCAGCGACATCGAAATTGCAGAACACATCAAAAAAATCGTCAAATTGCGCCCGTATGATATCGTCAAACGTTTCGGCCTTACCAACCCGATTTTTAAAGAGACCGCTTCCTACGGACATTTTGGACGTCAGCCCGAAACACGCGAAGTGGAAGTCTTCTATGAAGACAAGGACACCTTCAAGAGAGATGGCAAGATTTTCAAGAATGTTGAGTTTTTCGCATGGGAGAAACTCGATCTGGTTGAGGCTTTCAAGAAGGAATTTATCGGATAACACAAGACCAACACACACAACGAAAACAGCCCGTGAAATCACGAGCTGTTTTTTTTGTTATCTTTAAAAAAGCTATTATAGCGACAGATTCATTCGTCCCTCCAAGAAATGCTCCCGAATACCATATTGACGTTTCAAATCGGCAATTTGGGCGGCAATGGCGGCACGTTTCGCTTCTGAAGGAATGCCGTTGAAGATGCCTGCAATCAGCACATTCTTAGGCGTATGTTCCATTTCGACGAACTCCATGACCTGCGTTTTATAGCCGTAATATTCCAGCATCAAGGCTCGGATAGTGTCGGTTATCATCACGGCCTGACGTTCCATGAAAATGCCGTATTGCGTAATCGGATTCAACACGCCCGACTTTTCCATTTCCTGACGAATCTGCTTGTGGCAGCATGGTGCGCACACAATAAGTTTTGCTCCCGCCTTAATGCCCGAAGCAATAGCATCGTCGGTGGCCGTATTGCAAGCGTGCAATGCAATCAGCACATCGAGGCCATCGAAGTTGAACGTGTCAATTGCACCTTCCACAAATTCAAGGCCTTGCAGATTATCCGTCTTGATGATTTCGTTGATTTTCTGCACCAAATCGGGACGAATTTCAACACCTTTCATATCAACATTTAGATGCATTTTTTGCGTCAGGAATTCATGCAAGGCAAAAGTGAGATACCCCTTCCCTGCTCCCATGTCGGCAATGCGGACGGCACCATCGAATCGCATCGTTTTCAGCAAGCCTTCAACGATTTCGGTATATTTGCAAATCTGCTTGAACTTATGCTGCATGTCAGCCGTCACCTTGCCTTCGCGCGTGGTCAGTCCTAACTGGAACCACCAAGGATTTGCCGGATTGATGAGACGGTTTTTCACATTGTCGTGTTCAAGGTTCTGCTCACGACATTCCTGCACTTTTTTAGTCTGCATCGTAGCCGTTCCTTTCAAGCTGACAAGCAAGGTTACGTCCTCATTTACAGTAAAAAGCGATGCGTTCAACAAACGCTGTGGCACCATTTCGGCAAGGATTTCGAGCATCTGTGCGGCATCATAGTTTTTCACTTCGTCGCGTCGCTCGTAACGATAGGTAAAAGCGAAAAGGCGCGCACCTTTTATTAATACAGGCTTCACATAAACATTGCGCAATTCGTCGTGCTTTTGCGCAGGCTTGCTCAGCGTCATTTTGACGAAATCGCCCTTTTCGAGCGATTCTGCCACACGCGCCATGAATTTTTCAATCGGATTCTGCATGATTTGAAATTTGTGGCAAAAATAGCGAAAAATGAGTCCTACTCAATGGTAATTTTCTTTGTCAGCACACCATCAGCAGTGACGATGCGCAACAAATAAAGACCTTTGGAATAAGCCGACAAATCCATGTCAAGCGAAGAGCAATCCATGCGTTTCGTTTCAATGGCAAGGCCATTCACGCTCATCAATTGTAACATTTCGATGCGTTTTTCCGATTCAATATGGATTTTTCCAGTCGTAGGATTCGGATAAACCAACAGTTTCAAATCAGGCATTTCATTGACATTCACATCAGTAGTGTCAGTCGGAACGACCTTTACATCATCGACAAACCAGTCCCAAGCCAAGAACTCGCCAAAATCGTTGTACCCACGGAAACCAATCTTGATGTTCTTGCCTTGATACTCATCCAAATTGATGGAAATCGGCTCTTCATATTTATTAATTTGTCCGTATGGCAAGTCGGTTGCATCCCATTTGTCTTCCCAAGTGCCTTCGCTGCAATCGAGCACACGGACATCATAATAAGGCGAACCATATTGCACCCAAGTCCAGAAAGTCAAGGTCGTAGGACGATTGATTGTTAATGTTGGTGTAACGAGCATTTGATCCTGAGGCGCATTATCATAATCGTCCCATTCCAAAACGGCATGTCTGCTTCCCGAATGAGGTTCGACATAAAACGTATTTTCATCGTAATCGGTATAATAAGTTGGGCCAAGCACCCACCATTGCCACATGGTTTCATTGCCATGCTGCGACCAGCCTTCAGGGATGGAAAGGATGTCATATTCGTCGAAAGGTTCATAGAGCAAAGGACGCTGATAATCCCAAGTAATCGGAATTTCCTCCGAATCGGCACTATTGCCCAAATCATCAACAAGCTGCACTATCATTGTGCCATGCGTATGATTGTCGTATGCTGGAATCGTTGCTGTGTAATCATAATTACCCCTTGACTTTGTGAAAGTTAAGTTATTCGTAACACCCCAAATGGTATAAGTGGCGTTCAAGGTATTCGGCATTCCAGAAGCATCGCGCAAACGCAAAGTGAGGTTCATTTCAGTATCGGCATATTCGTGATTGCCAGCCACTGAGACCACAACCGGCGGATTATTATCTACAGCGGAATTGCTGATGAAAACATCATCAATGTAAAGGTTCCAGCCGTATTCGCTGCAACCTTCGAAAATCACGAAGCCGTAATCCGACGGACAATCGAACTGATAGGAATATTCGTACCAGTCATCAACATCAGCAATGACAGGGTCCATGAACGTGCAACGATGCACAGTACCAAGCAGTTGTGCGCCTTCGGTGTTCGGCTGCGTGTTGAAATACACATTGATACGGTCGGCTTTATTGATATTGTGGTTGCTGTTTCGATAAATCCAAAAGCGGACGATATTGCCGCTTTCGCTCAACTCCATTTTCGGCGAAACCAGTTCAGCCTTATTGCCAGCCGCATTGGTATAGGTGTAGAAACGCGCCATGAACTGACTGCCATCATGCGGCAAAGCATCAGGCGTGGAACCTTCCGAAATCTGGTCAAAAGCTCTATCCCCGACTGTTGCCTGATTCAACCAACCAAAAGGCGGAAAGACTTGTTCAAAACCTTCTTCCAGCGGGAAATCATTGTAAGGTTCCAAAGCCGTGACAAGGAAATCCAACTGCTCGCTGTAAGAATTGTGCGTTGAAGTCAGCACCGGACGAATATGCAAATCCTGGTTTGGAGTCAGATTCAAAGGAAGCGTAACGGCGGCAACGACATCAACCGACGAAGCATACGGAATCGTAACATTCTGTACCTGTGCGCCATTGACAAAGAAATTGCAGTCTAAATCGCCAGCGTTGCCAAAGTTAACCGTCTCAGTTTCTTGTCCCGTATTGTCGATGCGGAAACGCAGATAGGCAGGTTCGCCAAAATAGGCAGTCGTATCGGGCGTGAGTTGCTCCGCATAGAAATTGTATTGATTGGTCTGCTCAATGATGATGTCATCTATCGACAAATACCACGGCCCGTTGTCAGCCACGCTGTGGAAACCCACGTAGAACGAGCCTGAACTTGGCGCCTGAAACACCGCTGAAGTCTGTTCAAATTCCTCATTGGCAACCACCATCTGCGGCAAAACTGAAACATTCATCGCCGACGGAGCAGCATTAGCACCCGCCTTGACTTCCAAATTAAAATGATCGACATGCCAAGTGGCGTACCAGAACGAAACGCGATAGTAGCTTCCGGCAGCCACGTTTATCTCCTTATAAATCCACACATCAGTGTTGTAGGTGGCATACATATACCAGTCGCCGGAATGAGGCTTCCTTCCACGCGCCTCATTGTCATCAGGAATAGTGATGCCGGCTTTCCAACCGCCATCGTTGCAAATCCAACCCGTTGGCGTCTGACCAACAGCATTTCCATTTTCAAAAGTCTCGTTCACAAGAACTTGAGCCGACAGAACAAAACTCATCAGCATTGAGACAAGAAATAAAGATAACCTTTTCATTATTAAGTGTATTATTTGATTTTCTTTGAAACGTCAAAATTAAGGAAAAAGGAAATACATGCGACTCTTTTTGCGACAAAATGTCAGTTTTCGGCTTGGCACATTATTTGACCAATAGGCGGCAGAAAATTCTAAAAACACAAAGATATGCAATCAGGAAACATTGGAGTAAAGACAGAAAACATTTTCCCTGTCATTAAGAAATTCTTGTATTCGGACCAGGAAATATTCCTTCGCGAAATCATCAGTAATGCCGTCGATGCCAGCCAGAAGCTGAAGGCTTTGGCTGCTTCCGGTGAGTTTAAAGGCGAACTCGGCGACCTCACCATTAAGGTTGAAGTCGACAAGCAGAAGAAAACCATCACCGTGCGCGACCGCGGCATAGGCATGACCGCCGAAGAAGTCGACCGATACATCAATCAAATCGCTTTCTCGGGCGCTGAAGAGTTTATCGCCAAGTTCAAGACCAAGACCGAAGCCGAATCGGCCAACATCATCGGTCATTTTGGCTTAGGTTTCTATTCCGCTTTCATGGTTGCCTCGAAAGTGGCCTTGATCACCAAATCGTGCAAGGAAGAAGGCACAAACGGCGTCATTTGGGAATGTGACGGAAGTCCAGAGTACACAATGAACGAGATTCCGAAGGGCGACCGCGGCACCGATGTCATCCTTTATGTGGCCGAAGGCGATGAGGAATTTCTGGAAGAAAGCCGCATCCGCGAACTGCTCAACAAATACTGCAAGTTCCTGCCCGTACCGATTCAGTTTGGCACCAAGAAAGTTCAGGAGCCAATTGAAGATGTGATTGAAGACGCAGAAGTGGTTGGAGACGATGCTACCGAAGAAAAAAAGGAAGAAAAGAAAGAGCCCAAGACACGCGAAGTCGAAAAGCCTTGGATTATCAACGATGTAGCTCCGCTTTGGAAAAAAGCGCCGAGTGAAATCAAGGATGAAGAATACGACGAGTTTTATCACGTCCTCTACCCGATGAATTTCGGCGACCCGCTGTTCCACATCCACCTCAACGTGGATTATCCTTTCGACCTCACCGGCATTTTGTACTTCCCAAAGGTGAAAAACCGCTACGAATTTCAGCGCAATAAGATTCAGCTCTATTGCAACCAAGTTTTCGTAACCGATTCAGTAGAAGGCATTTTGCCTGAATTCCTTTCGTTGCTTCACGGCGTCATCGACTCGCCCGACATTCCTTTGAACGTCAGCCGCAGTTTCCTGCAAAGCGACCAAAGCGTGAAGAAAATCTCGACCTACATCACCAAGAAAGTCGCCGAAAAACTCGAAGAACTCTTCAAGAAAGACCGCGAAGCCTACGAAAAGAACTGGGACGACATCCGTGTTTTCATTGAATACGGCATGATTTCCGACCCGAAATTCTACGAACGCGCCGAAAAATTCTTCCTTTTCAAGGACACCGAAGGCAAATATTACACCATCGAGGAATACAAGGAACTCATCAAGGAAAAGCAGACCAACAAGGACAAAAATCTGGTTTACCTCTACGCCACCGATGCCGACGACCAATACACCAACATCGAAAACGCCAAGTCACGCGGCTACAACGTGCTGATGATGGACGGCATTCTGGACAGCCATTTCATCAGTGCCTACGAGCAGAAGGAAGGTGAGAAAAACGAAGGCCGCACGCAGTTTGCCCGCGTCGACTCCGCCCCGACCGACAAGCTCATCGTCACCGAAGAGAAGGAAAAGGAATCGAAACTCGATGACAAACAGAAAGATGCCATCAAGGCCGAGTTTGAAAAAGTCATCGACAAGATGCGTTTCAACGTTGAATTCAGCAACGAAAACGAAACCGACGCGCCTGTCGAAATCACGCAAAACGAATGGATGCGCCGCATGAAGGAAATGGAGCAGCTGAACGGCGGCATGTCGTTCTACGGCTCAATGCCAGACAGTTACACCCTGATGCTCAACGCCAACAACCCTGTCATCGCTGGCCTGATGGACAAGAGCGAAGAGGAACGCGCCACCACAATTCAGCAGATTTACGACCTCGCACAACTCTCGAAGAACCTGCTGAAAGGCAAGGAACTGAGCGAGTTCGTGAAGCGCAATATGGAGAAACTGTAAAGTTTTCCCGAATATGGATTTCAAAAAACACCTGACTGGAAACCGGTCAGGTGTTTTTTTGGAGGAGGCTGAAGCAAGAAGTTTATATCAATTAAATCAAAAAGATTGAGGCTGTGACATCAGTTAATATTTTACAAAATAAACATTCCATTTGCTGCCTGGACCGTCAGCAAAAATAGTTCCGCAATCATCGGGATCATCATAACCCTCACAACTCAAACCGTGATAGTATTGTGTACAATCAATACTTCCTTTCAACTTTCCGTCAACGTATTTTAGGTCGATATCACTATGTTCATTTGTAATGGCGACTCTTCTCCTTCTTTCACTTTTTGAATAATTAAGAACCACGTACTGCAATTGCCAAAAATGAAAACACACCATACCATTTTCAACATCAATATCTTGATCTCGTTCAGTATTCGCATTCGGTGTGTCATGAGGATACCGTTTCAACGCATTATCATTACTTAGATAGCTTATATAATGCACATAACTCACCGAATAAAATCCCTCGTTTTCACTAATAACCATATCGTATGTTCTATCCCTTTCCCCATTGGCCTTATAACATGCCCAGCGTCCAATCAAGACTTTTGGGTTAAAAGCGACCTCTTCCTGTTCCATCGAATCAATTTCATTCATTTCAATGGTCAATGTTCGGCCATTTTCGGTTTGCAGGATGATTTGGCTTTCGGTACGGTTGGTGATTGTTCCTCGTGCATCGAAGCCGTTTTTCAAGTGGACAACATCAATGGTCTGTGCATATATCGTCGATAGTGACAGACAAAACGCTATCAGAAATAACAGTCTTTTCATAATGCTTGGAATTTATGTTACTGCGTTATTTTACCCGTGCCATTGCACTTTGAGCAAGTTTCCACGGCGGAATATTTATCAACGCCAGTGCCACTACAAGCGCCACATCTCTCAGTTTTGGGCACAGTTACCTTGCCATTCCTGCACAATGAATAATTACAAGGAACCTCAACCAATTCCCCGTTTTTCGGAACTTTCATTTTCGCAGTGCCTTTACACTGTGGACATGTTTGAATCTCATTGACAATCACAGTTCCTGTGCCTTTGCATGAAGAGCAGTTCCTTGAGGCTTGAACACGAAGCGATCCGCTTCCATTACATTTATTGCAAGTAACAGAGTTTTGTGCAAACAAAGTGACCGAGAAAACGGCCAACACAAATGTAAAAAGTGCTTTTTTCATCTTTCTTTTTGCCCGGTTATATCCCATTAGGCTCTTCGGTTTTAATTAATGTTTTTATCGCTGCAAATATAGCGACAACAATTGATTGTCAACCATTTAAGTTGAAAAAAGTTATTTTACACAAGCGAAACTTTTTGTTTTACGGATGTGTCAAATCAGATTTTACGGTTCTTGTCTTCCCAATAGTCGGAATAGACCTTGAAGAAATTGCGACCCAGTATATCGCAGATTTTCAACAGAATGTCAGTTGCTATCCATTGACATTCAAAAATGTGATATATGTTTTGTCGCGAATAGTTCAGTTTTCGGGCAAGCCAAGCTACGGTACGCTCCTGCTGAGTCAGTTCCTCTTTGATAATGTGTCCGATATGTGGTGCATCCTGTGTGGCCATGTCCGAGAGATTTAGGTATAGAAAAAGCGTGAACTTTACCTTATCCACGCTCTGAGGCCCTGAGAATGCCCATTGTCTATGATAAGTCTCCGTCCACGCTTAGCGCAGACGTTTGACTGACTTATTCGATAGACAACTGTTTTTGAAGTTTCTCAGGTTTCAGAGCAGTGCCGAATAAATAAGCAAACGCTATGGTTTGAAATATGTCAGGTTATTATGTTATATATCTTAATGTCAGCTATTTAATCAGTTAATAACTCCGTTTTCCTGTATTTCCATCTTTGAGAAGGCTTGCAAACGATTGAGGTTTCAATTTACACCCACCAAACTCTTATTTTGTCCTGCAAAAATAAACAAAATCGGTTAATGCAGCACTTAACAGAAAGATTTCAAAAGTAAGATTCGAGCACATTCTCTGAAGCACCGCCTTTACAACCTTGCGCAACTTTCAAAGAACCTGCTGAAAGGCAAGGAACTGAGCGAGTTCGTGAAGCGCAACATGGAGAAACTGTAATACCACTTTTTCGGAACAAGTTTTTCGCAATTTCACATAAAACAATCGCACAATTAAAAGCATTTGACTATTTTTGCAGTCAAATGCTTTTTTATGTCAACCGCACAAAACATACTGAACCGAGAAGAAGACCAACGCATCGTTGAAGCCATAAAGACTGCCGAGCGCAACACTTCGGGCGAAATCAAGGTGCATATCGAGAACCATTGCAAAGGCGATGTGGAAGAACGAAGCATAGTGGTTTTCAACAAGTTGAAACTCAACGAAACAAAACTTCGCAACGGCGTGCTCATTTACATCGCCGTGAAAGACCACAAGTTTGCCATTCTTGGCGACGAAGGCATCAACCAAGTTGTTGAAGAAAACTTCTGGAACGATGTGAAAGACATGATGGTCGCCAAATTCCGCGAAGGCCTTTTTGAAGAAGGCTTGGAAGCTGGCATTTTGCGCTGCGGCGAGAAACTGAAGACTTATTTCCCTTATCAAAACGACGACATCAATGAAATCAGTGACGAAATATCATACGGAGAGTAACGAGACTGCGAGACTGCGAGACTACGAGACTGCGAGACCACATACTGATGGGATTTTGAGGTTGTTTTGTGTCTGCCTTTTACTTGTGCTTTGCAGCACAATCGAGGCTCAGATTCCGAGCAAACCTTATCCGCCACGTTTGGTGAACGATTTCACAAACACATTGAGTTACAGCGAAATCGAAACTTTGGAACGGAGGCTTGTGGCATACAACGATTCCACTTCGACGCAATTTACCGTGGTTTTGGTCGACGACCTTCACGGCATGGATGTTGCGCAATTTGCCACGCAATTGGGCCACGATTGGGGCGTAGGACAAGGCGCAAAAGATAACGGCGCAGTCATTCTGGTCAAACCGAAAAACGAGAAAGGCAATGGGCAGGTCAACATCAGTGCCGGCTATGGTTTAGAGCCTTACATCACCGATGCGGCTGCAAGTGCAATCATACAAAAGGAGATGATTCCTTATTTCAAGGAAAACGATTATTACCAAGGCATTTACAATGCCGTGACGGTGATGATGGACTTGTGTTCCGGAAAATTCACAGCCGATGATTACACAAACGGCGATGGCAGCGGTTCCATCATCGCATTAATCATCATTATCATTATCATCATACTGGTTATCAAGTCGTCAGGAGGCACAACATATTCCGGCGGCGGCTCCAACGGCCATGTCATTTTCATGCCAGGACCGGGCAGTTTTGGCGGCGGCAGCAGTGGCGGCTTTGGTGGTGGCGGAGGCTTTGGCGGTTTTGGCGGCGGCCATTTTGGTGGCGGCGGTGCCAGCGGAAGTTGGTAAAAAACACAATATTTCTTTCATTTATCTCAAAACGAACACATTATGGCAAACGCACCAATCATAGAACTTGAAGACGCATCTATCTTTCAGAAAAGCAACCTGATACTTTCGAATGTCACTTTCACCATTTGCAAAGGCGAATTCGTTTATCTCATCGGCAAGACCGGCAGCGGGAAATCGTCGCTTCTGAAAACCTTATACGGCGAACTGCCCGCAAAAGACGGTAAAGTGTTTGTCGCTCAATACGATTTGACTGACATTCGTCGCCGCGACATTCCTTATCTGCGCCGCAAAATCGGCATCGTCTTTCAGGATTTCCAACTGCTTTTCGACCGCACGGTGGAAGCCAACCTTGAGTTTGTGCTGCGCGCCACCGGCTGGAAAGAAGAAGATGAAATCTCAAGCCGCATCGACGAAGTCCTCGACAAAGTCGGGCTGAAAGATAAGCGTCAGAGCATGCCCCACCAACTTTCCGGCGGCGAACAGCAAAGCATCGCCATTGCGCGTGCCCTGCTCAACGACCCGCTCATCATCCTCGCCGATGAGCCTACCGGCAACCTCGACCCCGAAACCACCATCGACGTGATGCGTCTGCTCCGCAAAATCAGCGAAAGCGGCACAGCAGTTCTCATGGCCACCCACAATTACACATTGATGCAAAAATATCCGTCGCGCGTAATCAAATGCGACAACGGGACGATTTCTTGCTCGGTGATGGATTAAGCCGAAAAAATCGTGTTAATGAGGATTTTAGCATTCTCCTCATTCCGATACAATTGCTTCATCATGGCATCGCGCTCCTCGATGTCGTCTTCGGTGAAATCCTCATCCATTAAGCGCCTGATTTCTGCGATGATTTCCTCGGGTTCATCTTTCACGACACATAGCGGTTGCAATGCCGTTCCTTTCAGCATATCCGAATTGACCAAGCAGAAACGCCCATTATACAAGGCATTCAACAATTTCAGTTTCAATCCGGTAGGTTGACTGGTCACCAAAATATTGATTTGCGCCTGACGCAACAAGTCGATCATCTCGGCATCATCGGGATTGGCCGTCAAAGTGATGTTCGGATATTCCGATGCCAATTTCTGTAACTTTTCCGACGGATTCAAACCCGCAATCACGCACGGAATTTCCAATTCGGAAAACACGTTTTCAATCAGCCACTCAGCAGCATCGGCATTTTCACGCACTGACAGATTGCCGTGATAAAGGACGTAATCGCCTCTACCCGACTCCGAACAAACCGAATCCTGAGCATTGAAGCCAGGCAGCAATATCGTCTTGCCATAACGCTTCGAAAAATAGTCGAAATCCTGCTGAGCAATGGCGAAAATTCCCTTTGCCTTAGCCAAAACTGGTTCATAACGGCGCAGTTTCACCGATTCCGCCAAATAGAAAAATCTTTTCCAAAGACTGTGTTCCGATTTGCCCAAGGCGCGGTAATAATCATGCTCAACATTATGCGCACGGACAAAAATCTTTCTGTCTTTCAGTCGGTTATCATTCAAAATGGCTGTCGTATGCAAGCCTTCGCAAAGAATGGGATAATTGTCTTTCTGAAGCTGCTTTGCCAATTCCTCCGAACTGCGCGAAGTGACGATATAAGGCAAAAGACTCAACTGGCGGGCAAACGAAGTGTCGCGTTTGTAATACAACACCTCATAACACGACCTTTCCAAAGCAATTTGACGCCCGCGACCATATTCATAGCAATGCAAATGAACCTTTATTCCGCTGTCGGCGAGTGCTT
>CALGBV010000207.1 GCA_937884015.1 uncultured Bacteroidales bacterium | reverse complement strand
TCGGTCCCCGTGGATTGATGCCAAACCCAAAGACTGGCACTGTTACGATGGATGTAGCAAAAGCTGTTCAAGAAGTTAAAGCCGGTAAGATCGACTTCAAGGTCGACAAGTATGGTATCATCAATGCCGGTGTCGCTAAGGTCAGTTTCTCTCCAGAACAAATCTTTGATAACGCCAAGGAATTGATCCAGACCGTTATCAAATTGAAACCAGCAGCTGCTAAAGGCACGTATGTGAAGAGCATATATGTTTCTAGCACCATGAGCCCGGGTGTGCAGATCGATTTAAAATCAGTAGCAATCTAAATTTGAAAGGAAGTTATTGAAATGAGAAAAGAAGATAAAAATATCGTTATCGACTCCATACTCAGCGAATTGCAAGCTTGTCCTAATTTCTACCTGACTGACGTTTCAGACCTTAACGCTGAAAAGACCAGCCAACTGAGAAGACAATGCTTCAATAGTGGCATTAAGATGTTGGTCGTAAAGAACGCTCTTCTGCATAAAGCAATGCTGAAGATGGAAGGCAAGGATTTCGACAGCCTTTATGACGTTCTTCATGGCTCAACAGCCGTCATGCTTTGCGAGACCGGCAACGCTCCCGCAAAATTGATAAAGAATTTCCGTAAGACCAATGATCGTCCTATCCTGAAAGGCGCTTTCATCGAAGAATGCTGCTACATTGGCGACAACATGATTGACGCTCTGTGCAACGTTAAATCGAAGAACGACCTTATCGCCGACGTCATCGCCCTGTTGCAGTCACCTATCAAGAATGTTATCGGTTCCTTGCAGTCAGGTGGTCAGAAACTGTGCGGTATTCTTGAAACATTATCAAATAAAGCAGAATAAAAAATTGAATGTATCGACATTCGCAACAAATTAACAAGTAAATTATTAACAATTTAAAAAATAGAAGTAAAATGGCAGATCTTAAAGCTTTTGCTGAACAATTAGTGAATCTTAGCGTGAAGGAAGTAAACGAACTCGCTACCATTTTGAAAGAAGAATACGGTATTGAACCTGCAGCTGCTGCTGTTGCTGTTGCTGCTCCAGCTGCTGGTGGCGAAGCTGCCGCTGCAGAAGAAAAGACTTCTTTCGATGTTATCCTGAAGTCAGCCGGTGCTCAGAAACTGGCAGTCGTTAAGCTGGTGAAGGAACTCACAAGCCTCGGCCTGAAGGAAGCTAAGGAATTGGTTGACGCTGCTCCTAAGGCTATCAAGGAAGGTGTGAGCAAAGACGAAGCTAATGCACTCAAAGCTCAACTTGAAGAAGCTGGTGCAGAAGTTGAAGTTAAATAAGAAGGATTTTTTTCCCGCAAGTTTTGTGGCATTCAACCTCAGTTCCAAACAGATTTTTGGGACTGAGGTTTGTGCCTATTATTCGCTTTAAGCGATTGCGCCCCCTTATTTTCATACGTCTTTAACGTTTTTTCACCCTTAAATAACTCATACATTGGATACAAAATCAACTGAAAGAATTAGCTTCGCGTCAATTAAGAAGCCTTTTGAATATCCTGATTTTCTGGACATTCAACTTCAGTCTTTCAAGGAATTCTTCCAACTTGAAACCAACCCTGACAACAGAAAGAACGAGGGTCTTTACAAGGTGTTCAAGGAGAATTTCCCTATCACCGACGCAAGAAACAATTTTGAACTCGAGTTCCTCGATTACTATATTGATGCTCCGCGCTACAGCATTGCGGAATGCATCGAACGTGGCGTTACCTATAGCGTCCCGTTAAAAGCTAAATTACGGTTGTCGTGCAACGATGCTGATCAGCAGGACGATTTCAAACAGATTACCCAAGACGTTTATCTGGGAACCATCCCATACATGACGCCTCGCGGTACGTTTGTCATCAATGGAGCTGAACGCGTCGTCGTATCTCAATTGCACCGTTCGCCTGGCGTGTTTTTCGGTCAAAGCCAGCATACCAACGGCACCATGTTGTATTCAGCCCGTATCATTCCTTTCAAGGGCTCTTGGATGGAATTTTCGACTGACATTAACAATGTGATGTACGCCTACATCGACCGTAAAAAGAAATTGCCTATCACCACTTTGTTGCGCGCCATCGGTTACGAAACCGATAAGGACATCCTTGATATTTTCAACCTTGCTGAAGAAGTTAAGGTTAGCAAGGCTGGCTTAAAGCGCGTTTGTGGCCGCAAATTGGCTGCCAGAGTGCTTCATAGCTATTATGAAGATTTCGTAAACGAAGATACTGGTGAATGCGTATCCATTGAACGTAATGAAGTCATCATCGACCGTGATGTTGAACTTCAAGAAGAACATATCCAGAAGATCGTCGATTCAGGCGTGAAGACCATCCTCCTGCACATCGACCAGTCGGCTGAAGAAAAGGTGTCCGACTATTCTGTGATTTTCAACACTTTACAAAAAGATACATGTAATTCTGCTCTCGAGGCAGTCGAATATATTTACCGCCAGTTGCGTAATGCCGAACCGCCCGATGAGGAAACTGCCCGTGATGTCATCAACAAGCTGTTCTTCTCGGATAAGCGTTATGACTTGGGTTTGGTCGGCCGTTACCGCATCAACCGTAAGCTGAATCTCGATATTCCTTTCGATACGAGAACGCTTACGCAGCAAGACATCATTGCCATCATCAAGTATTTGGTCGAGTTGCTGAGCAGCAAGGCCGATGTTGATGATATCGACCACTTGAGCAACCGTCGTATCCGTACCGTTGGCGAACAGCTTTCGGCTCAGTTTGGCGTCGGTTTGGCCCGTATGGCCCGCACCATTCGCGAAAGAATGAATGTGCGCGACAATGAAGTGTTTGCACCTACAGACCTTATTAATGCTAAGACCCTTTCATCGGTCATCAATTCGTTCTTTGGCACCAACCAGCTGTCACAGTTCATGGATCAGACGAACCCGCTGTCAGAAGTCACTCACAAGCGCCGTATTTCCGCTTTGGGTCCTGGCGGCCTGTCGCGTGACCGTGCAGGTTTCGAAGTGCGTGACGTTCACTACACGCACTATGGCCGTCTTTGCACCATTGAAACTCCTGAAGGTCCTAACATTGGTCTGATTTCATCACTTTGCGTGTTTGCAAAGATTAATGACCTCGGTTTCATCGAAACTCCTTATCGTGAAGTCGTTGATGGTAAGGTTGATTTCTCGAAGGATCCTGTTTATCTCACCGCCGAACTGGAAGAGGATAAGATTATCGCTCAGGCCACAACGCCGGTTGATGATGAAGGCAGATTCATCGACAAGGAAATCAAGGTGCGTTATATTGCCGATTATCCTATTGTTCCTCCAGAGGAAATCAATTTGATGGATGTCGGTCCTAACCAGATTGCTTCAATCGCTGCTTCCTTGATTCCGTTCTTGGAGCACGACGATGCTAACCGTGCCTTGATGGGATCTAACATGATGCGCCAGGCTGTGCCTTTGTTGCGTCCGGAAGCTCCTATCGTCGGTACCGGCTTGGAACACCAAGTCGCCGTTGACTCCCGCGTGGTGCTCGTGGCTGAAGGTACAGGCATCGTGAAAGCCGTTGATGCAACTCATATCGAAATTGAGTACGAACGTACTGAGGCTGAAGCTCTCGTAAGTTTCGATACTAATGTAACCAATTACCAACTGCTTAAATTCAGAAGAACAAACCAGAACTCCTGTATCAATATGCGCCCCATCGTGGTCAAAGGACAGAAGGTGAAGAAAGGCGATGTCTTGACAGAAGGTTATGCTACTGAAAACGGAGAATTGGCACTCGGACGAAACCTGATGGTTGCGTTCATGCCTTGGAAGGGATACAACTTCGAGGATGCTGTCGTCATCTCCGAAAAAGCAGTTACAGATGACTTATATACATCTATTCATATTGAATCATTTACTTTGGAAGTCCGCGATACGAAACGTGGTATTGAGGAGCTCACCAACGATATCCCCAATGTCTCCAATGAGGCAACTAAGGATTTGAACGAAGATGGTCTGATTCGTGTTGGCGCTGAAGTAAATGAAGGTGACATCCTCATCGGTAAAATCACACCGAAGGGTGAGTCTTATCCTACTCCCGAAGAAAAGCTGCTCCGCGCTATCTTCGGTGACAAAGCAGGCGATGTGAAGGATGCCTCCCTCAAGGCACCCCCATCCATGAAGGGCGTTGTTATTGGGGCGAAATCCCTTTCTCGTTTGGTTAAGGATAGAAAATCCAAAGCCAAGGATAAGGATATCGTGAAGGAAATCGAAGACAAGTACCAAGTGGAATTCGACAAATTGCACGATGTTGCTGTTTCCAAACTCTATAAGATCTTGGAAGGCAAGATAGCTCACAATATCCACGACAATGCTAAAAACGTTGTTATTCAAAAGGGCGCCAAGTTCTCACAAAAACTGCTCAATACGGTTGATTTT
>CALGBV010000206.1 GCA_937884015.1 uncultured Bacteroidales bacterium | reverse complement strand
TTTTAAGCAATCAAAATGACAAACGACGAACTGAAACAGAAAGCCACTCACATCCGCGAACTGATTCTTGCTTCTCTGACGGAAGCAGGTTCAGGCCATACGGGTGGCTCACTCGACCTTGTTGATATTTTCACTGTGCTTTATTTCAATCACTTGCGTCACAATCCCGACAATCCGAAATGGGAAGGCCGCGACAAAGTGATTCTTTCCATCGGACATACGGCACCGGTCTTGTATGCCACTTTGGCGGCTGCGGGTTATTTCCCGGAAGCGGAAATGATGACCTTGCGCAAAATGGGAAGCCGTCTGCAAGGGCATCCGAGTTATGAGTTCCAACTGCCTGGTTTGGAGTCGTGTTCGGGTTCTTTAGGACAAGGTCTGGGCGTGGCTTTGGGCATGGCTCTGGCAGCTAAAATGGATGGCAAGCCCAACCGCGTGTTCTGCGTCATGGGTGATGGCGAGCAGCAGGAGGGAAGTGTGTGGGAATCGGCGATGGCGGCGGCACATCACAAGGTGGATAACCTTTGCGCCATCATCGACAGAAACCGCCTCCAGATTGACGGCGGAACGGAGCAAGTCATGGCCATCGACCCACTGAAAGACAAATGGTTGGCCTTCGGTTGGAATGCCATTGAAATTGATGGTCACGACTTTAGCCAAATCAAGATGGCTTTGGATATGGCCAATAAGATGCAAGGCAAGCCGACGGTCATCATTGCCGATACCGTGATGGGCAAAGGCGTGAAATCCATCGAAGACAACAACAAGTGGCACGGCAAGGTGCCGACAAAAGAACAATTGGGAGAATTTATCGATGAACTATATTAATAAAGGTAACAAACCCACCAAAACGGGTTTCGGTGAAGGTGTTTTGGCGGCGGCTCAGGCCAATCCTAATGTCGTCGGACTTGGTGCCGACATCACCGCATCGGTTGGTATGAATCTTTTTGCAGAGGCGTTCCCCGAGCGTTTCTTCTCGATGGGTATTGCCGAACAGGATTGCGTGGCAACGGCTGCGGGTCTGGCCTTGAGTGGCAAGGTGCCAGTGTTCAGCACATACGGTGTTTTTGCAGCGCATCGTGCCAACGACCAAATCCGTATTTCGGTGTGTTACAACAATGTGCATGTCGTCATCGGCGGTGCTCATGCTGGCGTGTCGGTCGGTCCCGATGGCGCAACGCATCAGGCTTTGGAAGACATTGCCACGATGCGCGTATTGCCCAACATGACCGTGATTTCGCCTTGCGATGCCACGCAGACCAAAATCGC
>CALGBV010000205.1 GCA_937884015.1 uncultured Bacteroidales bacterium | reverse complement strand
CCTTCGCCGTGAAGGAACTGCCCAAGAAAGCCTTGGTGGAAATCGAAATGATTGCCGCAAAGTAAAAGGATTGGCTTAATGCAAAAATCGAAAAGTGCCTCATTTGGGGCACTTTTTTCATTTCTTCAAAGCCGCTTCAGCCGCTTTCAAAGTGGCTCGCTCGCCATTGACGAAAGCTATGACGAAAGCATCGCTGAAACCTAAGTTGCGCAGTTCGGTCTGGCGTGCCGTGGCTTGCGCTTTGCTGGCGAAATGCCCTGATATGTAGCGGAATGCGCCGTTGTATTCGTAGACATCCACTTCGGGCACTTTCTTGAAAGCCTTGTCGGTGACAGGCACTTTCTTGTCGCGGCTGGCGAACTGCACGGTGAAAAACACATCGCTGTTGATGCTGCTTGCGGGTGTTGTCGCCACGGGTTTTTGCTCGGTCTTGTTGTCGGTCTCGTAGGCTTGCTTGTATTCGCTGAAAGCGCGGTAAAGCGCCAGCGCCATCTGGGTCTGGCCGCGTTCCGAGTTGAGGAATTTCTCTTCGTTGGCATTGCTGACGAAGCCCAATTCCACCAGAATGCTTGGCATGGAAGTTTTCCAAAGCACAAGGAAACCGGCCTGTTGCACGCCTCTGTCGTGACGGTTCACCTTGTTGACCAATTGCTGCTGCACCTTGTCGGCCAGTTGCAGGCTTTGGTTTTGATAAAGGCTTTGCGACAGCGAAAACAGGATGTAGGCCTCGGTGCTGTTCGGGTCAAAGTTGTCGTAGGTCTCTCCGGCATTGTCTTCCAGGAGGATGGCCGCATTTTCTGCCTTTGCCACATTGAGGTTGGCTTCGTTTTTCGATTCACCCATCACGAAGGTCTCGGCACCATGTATGGACGCGTTTTTTATGGCATTGCAGTGAATGGAGATGAACACGTCGGCATCGTTGCGGTTGGCGATGGCGGCACGCTCATTCAGTTCGACGAAAACATCCTTCTTTCGGGTGTAGATGACCTTCACGCCGGGCATGTTTTCCTCGATGTAAGCACCTAATTTCAAGGCAACTGCGAGGTTGAGGTCCTTTTCTTTGCATGACTTTCCCAAGGCTCCAGGATCCTTGCCGCCATGACCGGCATCAATCACCACAGTCTGTATCTTTTCGCCTTTCTGTGCCGCTACGATCATGGGCAAAAGAATTGCCAGCAGCAACATACCAAATTTTATTTTTCTACGTTGATTCATATTGAGGTAGTTTGTGCGCCAAGAAAAACTATCTTTGCACCGAATTTGATGGCAAAAATAAAGTTTTCGTTTTGAAGAAACGCAAAATATACGAGAATTATTGTTCAGCACTGCCGTTTTGCGTGCTGACAGTCATCGTTTTAATGTGCCACGGTTGCAAGAACATGGCCAAAATGGAGGCCAATCAGCATCAGGTTCAGACCGATACCGTGCCCCAGCGCATTGTCGACACGATTGTCATGCAGTTGGATTCCGTCCCCGAAGAATTGCCCGATTTGCCTTCAAATGACACGCTGCCTCATTCAGATAGCCTTGCGATGCCTATTGATAGCATCATGCGCGATTCGCTGATGATGCCACAAGATAGCATCCTGATGGATTCATTGCCAGAAACGGTTGAAAAACAGAAGTTTATTCCACCTCGCAGCGAGTCGGCTTTGGAGGCCAAAATCATCTGCTCGGCTACCGATTCGGTGGTCAGGGACATGAACGCCCGCAAGATGTATTATTACGGCAATGCCGAGGCAAAATATGACGACATTGTGCTGAAAGCCGCTTGCCTTGAATTCGACCTTGAGGCGAATGTGTGCCGTGCTTACGGCGTGGCCGACACTTTGGGCAAATTGCAGGGAACGCCGGTATTCACGCAAGGCGAATCGACTTTCGATGCCGAGGAAATGATGTACAATTTCAAGTCGAAAAAAGGCATTATCACCAAGGTGTGGACGGAGGAAAGCGGCGGCTATCTGAACGGAACGAAAATCAAGCGTCTGGACGACAACAGCATCAACATCAAGTCGGGCGGCTACACCACTTGCAATCTCAAGGATCATCCGCACTATCAGTTCAAGTTCACCAAGGCCAAAGTGATTCCTGACGACAAGATTGTCACCGGTCCGATTTACCTTACCATTGAGGACATCCCGCTGCCTTTGGCTTTGCCTTTCGCCATGATTCCGAATGTGAAAGGACAGAAATCGGGCCTGATTATCCCGACTTACGGCGAATCGGCCAACCGCGGTTTCTATCTCGAAAACGGTGGTTACTACTGGGCCATCAATGAA
>CALGBV010000204.1 GCA_937884015.1 uncultured Bacteroidales bacterium | reverse complement strand
CAGTGTACATTGGCGTTTTCGATATGCTCTTTCCTGCAATTTGACCTATAGACCTTATTATAATGTATAACATAACGGAAACATGGAAATTGACGTTTGTAACAAAGTAACAAGTAACAAAGTAACAAAAATCTGGATTTATTGCATCGCATCTGGCAGGAAAAGACTTTGCATCAGCAAGGCCCATTCGCTTGATTCACTTTGTTATTTTGTTTTCCTTGAACTCCGTTGAAAGCCTATAGGCTGCTTCACCTACAATTTGGACATTATATGCCACTGCATGACAAAGGATTTTATTGGCAAGCATTTCATCATGCGGAATTCCATTGGTGTATTCAAGAACATTATTGATTGCCGAAATGATGTGTTCAAGACGGCCTTTGTCTTTAACTGGCTCTCTCATAAATCAATATTTTATCGCGTTCAGCACTTTCTCTTGCAAACGGCAATAATGTTCCATCGACGACCAAATCCACTTTACGGCCTAATTTGTCTTCCAGTGTATTAATGATATTGGCATATTTGAAAAGTCCCACATGACCATCTTGGTCAAATATGACAAGAATGTCAATGTCACTTTCTGGGGTCTCCTCATCTCTCGAGAACGATCCGAAAATCCATGCCTTTTCTATTGGCTGTGTGGCGAAATAATCGCAAATCGTTTTTGTAATTTTAGCATCCATAGCATCGAGGCACTTTTATTAATACACTGCAAAATTACACATATTTTTCATTTCTGCAAGACCTCACTTCCTAAACTCGCAAACTTCAGGATTAAGTTCGGCCGATGGTATAAGGAATTATCTCGTCCAACATATCATAAATATCATTGGCAGTTTGCAGTTAAAAATAAAACTACTCATTTCGACAGGCTCAATGAGTTAAAAATCAGCTTACTGATCTTGTCAATGGATGGGTCGAAGCATTGTGCCTTTTATGTAAACCAATTTTGCTCACCAACTTACAAACTGAAAAGAGCAGCAGATTTTCATCCGCTGCTCTTGTATTTTATGTCTCAAGAAAAAACGTCTGATTACTTTCTTACGTAGGTCACTTCATAACCGCCTTGTTCGAGAATCAGGTGTTCGTCGGTGACTTCCTTGATATTCATCGTGTCACAAAATTCGTGAGGATTGGTGCCCGTGTAAGCGCCTTTCAGGATAAGCTTCTCGCCCGTTTTTTCCCATCTCTGATAGTTGTAGTAACCATTGTTTATATCTAACACTTCACCATCTTCAAGAAGCGTAAAGCCCTGTTCTTCAATGATGCTCATTTCATCTTTCGGTTGAATCCATGTGCCGATGATTTTCTTATTTCCATTATCACACGAAGTGAAAAGCATTCCTGCAAAACAGCAGAGCGCAATCAATCTCAAATGTTTCTTCATTTTTTCATTCTTTTAATTTCAGCCCGCAAAAGTAAGAATTTTTTGGCAATTGGAGATTATCCGCTTCAAAATGTTGATTTTGGCCTTTAGCTAAAAGCAACTTTCACCAATCTTTCAATTTCTCCAGCCCATAGAATTGCCGATGACCAAAGCACAATGCGCAGCCAGTCGCCGATTTGCAGCGGAACCACGTTGAACATCTCGCCGCCGAAAGTGACTATCAGGATTTGTCCAACCAATATAATCAGCAAAGTGCAAATGAAACCTTTAGGCATCGATTTGGAGAAAAAACCATGAAATGCCGAGCCCTTGGAATGAAAAGCCTTGGCATTGAAGATGTTCCAGAATTGCATGAATACGAAAATGGTGAAAAACAGCGACAGTTCGTAAGGCGAAAGTCCCTCATTGACATGGCTGAAATTGAAGAAATTGGAGCAATATTCTGCCAAACTGAACTGGCTCAACGATGTGATGTCACAATGCTTGAAATACTGGATAAAACCGAAAAGCACAATCACGAAGAAGAAGCCCACGCCAAAAATGCGGCGCGCCATTGGCTTCGAAATGATGTAGTCGTTGCGTGAACGTGGTTTTTCCTTCATCACATCGTTCTCAGGCGGCAGCGAAGCCAGAGCCATGGCAGCGAAGGTGTCCATAATCAGGTTGACCCACAGCAGCTGCACCGGCAAAAGCGGCGATTTTTTCCAAAGGAGCATCGCCACGAACACACATAGTACCTCGCCCAAGTTGCACGAGAGCAGGAACTGTACGGATTTTTTGATGTTGTTGTAAATGCCGCGACCGCGCTCGACAGCGGTGACGATGGTGGCAAAGTTGTCGTCGGTCAGCACCACGTCGGCGGCGTTTTTCGCCCCGTCCGTGCCGGTGATACCCATCGCACAGCCGATATCGGCGGCGGAGAGAGCGGGCG
>CALGBV010000203.1 GCA_937884015.1 uncultured Bacteroidales bacterium | reverse complement strand
GTAAAGGGCAAGAACTACATCGACACACCTTCCAAGTACTACTTTTCTGATTTAGGACTTCGCAACGCACGCATCAACTTCAGACAGGACGAAAAGCCACACATCATGGAGAATATCATCTACAACGAACTTCTTGTAAGGGGGTTCAATGTGGATGTGGGAGTAGTTCCCATCAAAGTCAGGAATGAAGAAGGCAAACAGAAGTATTCTCAGCTGGAGATTGACTTTGTCTGCAACCAAGGAAGCCGTAGGTATTACATCCAATCGGCATTCCGCATGGAGAGCGAAGAGAAGGAAGCACAGGAACAGGCCTCGCTGCTTAGGGTAGATGACTCGTTCAAGAAAATTATCGTCCTTGGTGAAGAATGCCTGGTTCACCGTAATGAACATGGTATTACGACTATGAGTATATACGACTTCCTGTTGAACGAAAATTCTCTGGAGCTATAAAAATGTCTTGAGCGGTTATAAGGTTATGAGTTTTGAGGTTATGAGGTTTTGAGGTTGTGAGGTTATGAGGTTATAAGGTTATGAGGTTATAAGGTTATAAGGTTATGAGGTTATAAGGTTGATTTAAGATTTTAGTCAGGATGTTAGTTATGGATTTTCCCTTACTATAATCTAAAAAGAAAATCCTAACGAAAAATGCGCAACAGTCCGTTGCTTTGAAGAAGGCATTTTGAAGGGATCGGGCTATCGCCCTCGACATCCGAACAAAAATCCTAACGAACATCTAAAAAAATAATGAGGTTACAGGTTACAGGAATCCAAAGCGACTAAATCGTAAATTATTCCCATTGAAAATAAATTGTACATTGTAAATTGTAAATAGAAAATTAATAATGTCAAAATTTGATAAACTCGCCGTTATGGCGAAAATTGGTGGTACAGGAATGGTTCCTGTATTCTACAACAAAGACTTGGAAGTTTGTAAAAACGTTGTGAAGGCTTGCTACGAAGGTGGCGTTCGGGCTTTCGAGTTTACTAACCGTGGTGATTTCGCCCAGGAGGTGTTTGCTCAGGTGGTAAAGTTTGCTGCCGTGGAGTGCCCGGAGATGGCTGTGGGTGTAGGTTCTGTGGTTGAGCCGGGAACAGCCTCTCTTTATATGCAGTTGGGTGCTTGTTTCGTGGTAGGCCCATTGTTTAATCCTGAGATTGCCAAGGTGTGCAACCGCCGTCTCATCCCCTACACCCCCGGTTGCGGCAGTGTCAGCGAAGTGGGTGCAGCACAAGAAGTAGGCTGCGACCTCTGCAAGGTGTTCCCCGGCGATGTACTGGGACCGAAGCTCGTCAAGGGGCTGATGGCTCCCATGCCCTGGTCGAAACTGATGGTGACAGGTGGTGTGGAGCCTACGGCAGAAAACCTCACCCAGTGGATAAAGGCCGGCGTCTATTGCGTAGGCATGGGCAGCAAGCTCTTTCCCAAGGAGGTTATCGCTGCCGGCGACTGGGCCTTTGTCTCCGCCAAATGTGCCGAGGCCCTCGGCTACATTGCCGAAGCACGGGCGAAATAATCCTTCTCCATTGACACACGACGGGCATGGCATCGCCCCGGCATAAACTGTGATGCAGCGGCCGGACGCCTTCTGCCCCTCAAAAAGCGAACCTCTTGAAGCCTGTATCTACACCAATCCGCTTGCTGTGGTACAGGCTTTTCATTCGATAATTCATAAACAATTCCATAACACTACCATGGCAAAGACCAAATCACATCCCCTGAAGGTAGCCCGAGTCATCCTGGCTACATTGTTTTTTGCCGCCATCATCGTACTGCTCAGCGGCGTGGGTGCCGAATGGGCACCCAAGTACCTCGGATGGACGGCTAAGCTCCAGTTCATGCCAGCCATACTGGCCTTGAGTGCTGGTGCATTCATCATCGTTGTGCTGCTCACGGTTCTCTTTGGCCGTCTGTACTGCTCCGTCATCTGCCCCATGGGCGTCATGCAAGACTGCATCTCGTGGCTGGGACGCAAGCAGAAGAAAAACCGCTACACCTACAGCAAGCCCAAGACATGGCTGCGCTACACGGTGCTCGTCCTCTTCATCGCTGCCCTTGTGGCCGGCTTGGGTGCCATTGCCGCTTTCATTGAGCCCTACAGTGCTTTCGGCCGCATGGTGAACAGCATCGTCAGTCCCAGGGGTTGGATGGTGCCGGTAGTGGCAGGCGTCACCT
>CALGBV010000202.1 GCA_937884015.1 uncultured Bacteroidales bacterium | reverse complement strand
GCTGGGTCTCCAACATTCACTGCACCACCGATTACGAAGCTGGCGAACTCACCTTCACCGTCAACGTTCACGCACAGCCAACGCTACAAGTCGCCATTACGGAACAAGCCATTTGCGAAGGCGAAACCGCAACATTCGACATGAACTTGACTGGCACCGCACCATTCAGCATCAGTGCCGAAGGCATGGACGATTTCACCGCCGATGCCAACCAATTCACACTCAGCCTGAATCCTGAAGACAACATCAACGCAACAATCACAAAAGTCACCGATGCCAACGGCTGCGAAACATCTTTGGACATTGCCCTGACTGTCAATATAATTACCGATGGCTCGCTCACCCTTGTCGGTGAGCTCAACCCCGATGCTTACTACACGCCGACATCATCCTATGCGACCGAAGAAAACATTCCCGCCATTTGGACTTTGGATCAAGCCGCTGCCGGTTCACTGGTTCCTGCCTTTGACGGCAAGAGCGTCGACATCACCTGGGCGCAAGGTTTCAAGGGCAACGTTGTCCTGACAGCCACGCCAAACATCGGTTGCGAAGTGGAAGGCACCTCATTCAGCATCGAAGTGAAGAACTCAACCGACGTTGCAGAAAACACCATCAGTGCAGCTATCTTCCCGAACCCAACCAATGGCAATGTCACCATCAAGGCCGAAGCCATGCAACGCATCATCATTGCAAACATGCTTGGCCAGATTGTCTACGATGCTGAATTTGAAGGCGACGAAACACAACTGGACCTCTCGCAGTTCGGCACCGGCCTGTTCACCATCCACATCATCACGGCCAGCGGCATTGGCACGCAGCAAGTTACGGTGGTGAGATAAATTGAGATAAAAAGAAATAACCAACAAGAAGAAGGAAACAGGAATTGAGAGACTTCTCTTTTCCTTTCTCCTTCTTCTTCTTCAAAACAAGACTGAAATGAAAAGGAACAGACTGTTTTTATCAATTGCACTAATAGCATTAACAAGTATTTCTGCTACGGCACAAACATTCAGCTTCCCCACCAAAGGCGGCAAAGGCTTTTCGTTGGGCGAAAAGACCAGAGGCAACATTGAAATCAATTACAATGTCGGCAGTTTTTCGTTCAACCATTTGAATTACAAAGGCGAAGACTTGACCGAAATTGAACTGGAAGGCATTTTCCTGCCTAACGATGCCGGTTGCCCGAACTTACCTGTCGAGAGCCGTTTCATTGCCATCCCGCAAGGCGCAAAAGTCACGCTGAATGTCGTTAGTTACGAAAAGGAGACCATCCGAAACGTGAATATCGCTCCGGCAAGATCAATTCAGGCCGAGAACGACGAACCCAACATGGATTTCACGAAAGACCAAAAGATTTACACCACCAATGCAAATTTCCCGGAAAACCCATTCGTGATTTCGGAAAAAACATCTTTGCGTGGTGTCGATGCCGTAGTCGTTTCAATCTCTCCATTTCAGTACAATCCTGTCACAAAGGAACTTACGGTTTACTCAAATGTAAAATTAGACCTTCAATTTGAAGGCGGCAATGGAGAATTTGGCGAGAGCCGCCTACGTTCGCCTTATTGGGACAACATTCTCGCCTCGCAACTGATGAACTACGACCAATTACCCGTCATTGATTATTCCGTCCGCATGGAGCAATGGCTTCGCGATGGTGCGGAAGGCGCTGAATATCTCATCGTTACCCCAAACAACAACGCTTGGACTCCGTTTGCCAATCAACTCAAGGAATTGCGCACCAAGCAAGGCATTGTCACCGAGGTCTATCGTTTGGACGAAATGGGCGTCAGTTCCATCGCGCAACTTGAAACTTGGCTCCACAACGCTTACAACACTTGGGAGATTGCCCCAGTTGCAGTTTGTTTCATGGCCGACCACAACACCGACATGACGCAAGGTATTCCTGCACAAACCGTCAGCCACCCCGAACATAACACCTGCATTTCCGACAATCCCTACGCCGATGTCAATGGCGACCTGTTGCCCGATATGGCCTTTTCGCGTTTGGTCGCGGCCAATGCCAACGAATTGCCAGTTATAGTCGGAAAACAGATTGAATATGAGACGAATCCCTGCACGGAAGAAAGTTTCTACCACAAACCCGTAACGGCTTTGGGCTGGCAAACCGAGCGTTGGTTCCAACTCTGTTCAGAAGTCATTGGCGGTTATTTCCGCAAAAACGGCAAGGAGACCATCCGCGTCAACGCCATTTATCAAGGTGTGCCTGGCAGCCAATGGTCGACGGCACAGAACACCGCCGATGTCGTCAACTATTTCGGTCCTAACGGAACAGGTTACATTCCTGCCAGTCCATCCGAATTGGGCGGCTGGAACGATGGCGAACCCGAGCAAATTGCCGCCGCCATCAATGCGGGCACTTTCATTGTCCAGCACCGCGACCACGGCTTTGAAGACGGCTGGGGCGAACCCGCATTCCGCATCCCATACGTCGATGCCTTGACCAACGTGGGCAAATTGCCTTTTGTGTTCTCCATCAACTGTCTCACGGGTAAATTCAATCACGAGCCGCGTTGCTTTGCCGAGGCTTTCCTGCGCCACACCTACAACGGCGAACCTGCCGGTGCCGTCGGTGTCCTCTGCCCTACCGAGACTTCCTACTCCTACGTGAACGACTGTTTCGTTTGGGGTGCTTTCGACCTCTTCGACCCTAATTTCATGCCGACCTACGGTCCGTACGCCAACTACAGTGGCAACTGGTTTCCTGCCTTCGGCAGCGTGGCCGGCAAACATTTCCTCTACCAAAGTTCCTGGCCTTCATTACCTTACTATAAGGAAGTCACCTACCAGATGTTCACCGCACATTGCGACGCTTTCCTGCGCCTTTATAACGAAGTGCCTCAGGAAATGGCCGTCACCTATCCGCAAGTGATTTTCAACAACACAAGCAGCATCGACATCACAGCACCAGCCGGATGTTTCGTCAGCGTGACCAAGGAAAACGCCAATGGAGAATGGGAAATCCTCGCCATTGGGCAAAGCAATGGGAATGCCTTGCACCTCAACATAGCACCACAAGCGGCATCAACCGAACTGCATTTGGTTTGCACCGGACAGAATTACCTCCGTTTTGAAGAACCTATCAAAGTAGTGACAGCAGGCGGACCTTACATCGTTTACGAAGCAAAAAACCTTCATGACGCCAACGGCAACGGTCAACTCGATTTCGACGAAACCGCCACTTTCGACATCACGTTGAAAAACATCGGCAACGAGACCATGAACGCTTTCAATGCCAACCTGACAAGTGATTCACCTTATATAAATATTACCAACGGCACGGCACAATTCGGCAGCATCGCACCCAACCAAACCTTGACCGTCAGCAATGCCTTCACCATGAAAGCCGCCAGCAATGTTCCCGACATGACGGAAAACGCTTTCGTCATCAACGTGGCCAACGGCAGCAACACCTATACGACCAAGTTCTACGAAAAAGCCTACGCTCCAGTCTTCAATATCGGCGGCATGACCATCACCGAACTACAAGGCAACGGCAATGGCCGTTTGGATGCCGGCGAAACCGCGCGACTGACTTTCACCTTCCTCAACGAAGGTCATTCCAATGCGGTACAAACTACCGCCGAACTCAATTCACCTGACAGCCATGTCACCGTCACCACGGGCGCAAACACTTTTGAATCGGTTAACATCAACGAGAGCAAAACCGTGAACTACGACATCAGCATCAGCGCCAGCACGCCCGACTGCTTCCTCTGCCCTGTCGCCCTTAAATTGACCTCAGGCGGGTATCAGACGGAAAAGGAATTCATCCTGCGCATCGCACTCATCATCGAAGGCTTTGAAAGCGGCACTCTGAGCGAAGGTTGGACCAACGACGCCACTTTCCCATGGACATTCAGCACCGACGACCCATACGAAGGCAACTACTGCATGAGATCGGCCGCCATTCCAGGCCAACGCCACACCGATTTGATTCTCAACCACGAAGCCGTTGCCGATGACAGCATTTCCTTCTATGTCAAAGTATCATCGGAAGAATACGATGTGCTGCATTTCTACATCGACGACGAAGAAAAAGGCACATGGTCGGGCATCAAGGACTGGCGCCGCGCCTCCTTCCCTGTCTTAGCCGGTCCACACACCTACAAATGGTCGTATGCCAAGGACATCACCCAGTCATCCGGCGAAGACTGCGCCTGGATTGACTTCGTCACCTTGCCATTTTTGGAAGATATAGCCAAAATTACGGAAACTAACGATGAAATTGATGCCAAAGTCTATCCGAATCCAAGTACGGGATTTATCACCGTTAAGGCTAACGATCTGAGACACATTACCATAATTAACGCCATCGGACAAATCATTTATGATTCTAATGCAGCAGGCAACGAAACACAACTTGACTTGTCGCAATTCGGTTCAGGCCTTTACCTGATTCGCATCGCCACAAGCAAAGGCATAGGAACAAAGCAGGTGAACATTATCAGATAAAGCCCAACAAAAACATACGGCATCACAACAAAAAGTCCCGGCCATTTGGTCGGGACTTTTCAATAAATATGATTCTAACCTTAAAACTTTATCAATGATCTCTTACTTCTTTTTGCCCATGTTATAGGTCAAATTGAAGCGCAAGGTGTTTTCCAGCGGACTGGTGCCTGCACGGGCTGCCACAGGAATGAGGTATGAAATGTCGAGGCTGAACACATTGTACTGCAAGGCAGCACCCAAGGTCACATACTTACGGTTACCTTTCAGAGCCGTCTCGTTGAAATAACCGCCACGAACCGCAAAAGTATTGTTGTACCAGTACTCGATTCCGCCACCCACATTGATTTCGCAAAGTTCTTCATAACCGACACCGATATTGTTGTAGCTCGATGTGCCTTCGTTCCATGAATAGCCAGGAGCATCATAGAACGACTGAATCATACCAGCCACGACTGAAACGTTATCGTCCTTACCATACATGATTTCACCGGTAGAGACGTTCCTGATAGGAGGTGTTGGCACCAGAAGCTTTGACAAATCGGCTGTGAAAGCCAGCGAATTATATTCATCCAATTCAAGTTTCAACTGGGCACCTGCACGCAATGTGGTCGGAATGAAATCCTTCATATCGGAAGCGCCGTTATAGCTGACCTTGCTACCGATATTGGTAATGGAAGCACCCCACGAAAAATCAGCATCAACGGATGAGAACCATTCCACCGGTTTCTTGTAATAAAGGCCGATATCAGCAGCAACCGACCAACCGACTTGGGCTGTACCATAGTCGCCCTGGCCTTGTGTCAAGTTGGAATAAATGAAGCGGCCAGCCACCGCACCTGCAAGATAGTCACCCAGCATACGGGAATAGGTGACGTCGATAGCCCATTCGTTAGGTTCGTATGTGCCCATATCGTCACCTTGGTCATTTCTGAAATCGATACTACCACAGTCGAAATAACGCAACGTTGCAGCCAAAGCGGAACGATCCGTCAGTTTCTTCTGGAAAGCGAGATAAGCCAAGTGCATGTCGGGCACAAGATTGTGCAACCATGGACTGTAGCCGAGGCCAATGCTCATGTCGTCTTCCATATAGACGTACTTGGCTGGATTATAGTGCATTGAATAGACATCTGGGTCTGTTGCAACACCGCAATCGCCCATAGAACCGCCACGGGCATCGGGAGCGATGGAGACAAACGGAACGGCAGTGGTAATGACATTCGGCGTCGACAAATCTTGTCCCGAGAGATTCCCGCTACTCTGAGCAAAAGAATTTACCCCTGCAAAAACAAGAGCAGTCAAAAACAAATTTCTGATTTTCATTTCTATCTTAAAATTATGATTAAACGTGCAAAAATAACGATATTTCAATTTGATTATTGTATCCGAATAAAAAATTTATCTCGCAATGAGCATTTTCTGAATCATGGAACGATGTTTTCCCTTGGCATCGGTCAAAGTGAGGCGATAGCAATACACGCCCGGACGCAAACGTCCCGCAACATTTTCGTTTACATTCCATCGTATCGGTTCAACTTGATTATCAACACATTCGACCGTCTTTTGACTGGTCGAAATCACGCGGCCCAAAACATCGAACACTTCCAAAGTAATATTCAAAGGACCATCTTCGCCATGATGCGTCAGGCAAATCCAAGTTTCATCGATGAAAGGATTCGGGTAGTTGCGCACCTGAGCAAGCAGGATTTCATCATCGCAAACCGTAAACCAAAGTTCGGCTTCCGACGAGTT
>CALGBV010000201.1 GCA_937884015.1 uncultured Bacteroidales bacterium | reverse complement strand
CTATATGGTTCTGCTACAATTAAAAACAAAAAGGTGGAAGATAACATGAATTCTAACTACGTGAACCAGAGTAATTTCGTGAATAAGGACACAAAATTACTTGTCGGAAAATCTAAATCTACAGAGTTCTCTACATTAACTGTAGATAAGGATGCTACAAAAAGGTTAGAAGATGATCTAAAGAAAAAAGGCTTTAAGGAGAAATCAACATTTAGAGATGATGAGCATAGAATCGCGTCGATATTCGTTCGTGACGATGCTGAGGCTTTGATTCACAGAAATAATGATATGACGTCTGATGTTACGATTTTGACACGAGAAGGAATCGGCAAAGAACCGCTTTACTACTGTTGGAAAGTTGACTTCAGAAAATGCTACAGAAGACGATTTCAATATGCTTCTTCAGATTTTCCACAACTTAAATCAATTACAGCAATAGATTCTGGAGTATTTAAATTACTTAAGAAAGATCTTGAAATACAAGAAGAAGCAGAAGAAACTGTTGAAGAAAGTCCTGAAGTCGAAGCAGAAGCTGTCGAAGATATTTCTGAAGAAGTAGATGAATCAGCGGAAGATGATGACGCAAAGCTGGCAAAGGAGAAGACTGATGCCGAAAAATCTTCAAGAGTAACAAATGTTGACGAAATAATGGCAGATGTGAGATTCGTTAGCGAACCAGACGACAATGTGTGGTGGTATGATGGTGAGAGAGTGCAATTCCGTACGCCAAATTACAACAAGATTCTACGAGAACTGAAGGTAAACCCCACCGCCACCTATACAGAGCTTCAGGGCATAACCGGCATTAACCGTTCTGCCTTGCAAAAGTTGATGCAGCAATGTAGCGACAAAGGTTACATCATTCCCAACGGAGAGAACGGCGGCTGGCATGTTGTCATTATTCCTTCTATATAGAAGAGCGACGCCACTGCCATCCACATCCTCAAAGTCCTCGACAATATGGCACACGAGGCCAAGGAAATGAAAAAGTACACATCAAAACACTAACCACTATGTTCTATCAAGACAAACAAACCCGCGAGGCATTCTTGCGGTGGATGAAGGACCACCCGCTATTGAGCGACATTCTCTATTACTCCATAGGCTACATCGCAGCATTAGCGATTTGCGCCATCATAACCATCATGTTCGAAGGCTGCAAACGCACCGTCGAAGACACTACCACCACAACAAACATCGAAATTCGGAATTTCTTCTTTAAATCGAATCGCTCAGAAAAGACTTTCAGCGACTTGGAACGAAGGTTTTCTTCGGCCTTTACTTCCACAGGCGCCACCACGCCGTCGTACTGAATCAGGAAGTCGATTTCCAGTTGCGTATCGCTGCTGTAATAGAAAACAGGCAAGCCATCAACCGTCGCAAGATGCTGCATGACAAACTGTTCGGTAAAAGCACCTTTGTATTCCGTGAAGCAATTATCGCCAAGCAAGACGTGAGCTGCGTCGGCACCACTCATGGCGCCAAACAGACCGCAGTCAAGCAAAAACAGCTTGAATGCATTCGGGTCTTCATAAAATTTCAATGGATTACCCGGCTTCGTGACGCGATGCACCTTATGAACGATGCCCGTGTCGACAAGCCACTGAATGGCAAGCTCAAACTCAGCCGCACGTGCACCCTTCTTGATTGCGCCATAAACGAATTTCTTATTTTCCTTGGCCAATTGCGAAGGAATGGAATTGAGCACCATGTTGACACGCTGCACATCGCGTTTCGGTGCATGTTTCGAAATATCAGCCTGATAAGCCTTCAAAATCCGTTGCTGGATATTACGCACCGATTTTAAAGTCTTTCCCGTACTGTAGGCCAAAACCGCTTCCGGCACACCACCCACATAATAGTATTGACGAAGCAACTCAACATATTTCGGGTGCAAAGTCTCAACGACGGGCCAATCCTTAGTTTCCAAGACATTTGCCAAGGTTTCCTCACCCACTGCCCAAAGGAATTCCATGAAAGTCATCGGAAAAATGTCAAGCATATCGACTTTTCCAACAGGAAACGATGTGCCTTGATGCAAGGCTATGCCGAGCAAAGAACCAGCCACAGCGACATGATACTCAGGAGCATTTTCGCAAAAATACTTCAAGGCACCAAGGCCTCTTGGCAGTTCCTGAATTTCATCGAAGACAATCAAGGTCTTGCCCGCCACGACAGGAACCTGCGCAATGGTTTCAACCGTTCGGATAATGCGCTTGACATCATAGTCGGTGAAAAGCGTTTCTGCCAAAGGTTCGCTATCACAGCTGATGTAAGCAAGATGTTCAAACTCGTTTTGACCAAATTCCTTGAGCAGCCAAGTCTTCCCAATCTGCCTTGCACCATTCAAAATCAATGGTTTACGCCCTTCACTTTCTTTCCATTTAAGCAATTGCAAATAAGGTATTCTTTTCATTTTTACACTTTTTTAACCGAATTTTCGCTGCAAAGATACACTTTTTTTACCGAACTTTTGCACAAATCTTACATTTTTCCTACCGAACTTTTGTACTAAACTTACATTTTTCCTACCGAACTTTTATACCAAACTTACACTTTTCCTACCGAACTTTAACAAAAAAGCCCGCCCTCAACGAAGGCAGGCTTCTCTCAACAAAACACAAATCTTTAGAAGTTATAGTATAATCCCAAGCTCATCACAGCGGCGCTGAAATCCATGCTGAAGCCTTTTTCACCGAAATACTTTCCATCGTCAAAGCCGAGGAAACCCATGTGGGCAACGGCAGTCCAATGGCCTGTGGGCGAAAAAGCCACGCCAGGTCTCAGACCTGCACGCCATGCCATGCCATCATTGAGGAAAGCCATATCGGCACCGCCATCAAGGAAAAAGGCGAATTGGTCGACATAGGCCAGATTGCAACGCACGTATGGGCTTAGCACGAAAGTGTGCGTCGTCACGAGGTTGCCCAAATCGTTTTCATAATTGTGGTAATGATATCCGAAGCCTGTCGCCAGACTCACAGGATTGTCATGAAAACTGTAACCGATTTCAGGCGCAATGCTGAATTTCGTGCTGCCATCATTGTACCAGAAACTCATGTTTCCGCCCATCCAACACTGGGCATTGGCCGCAAACGCTCCCGCGAATGCAAAGGCCATCACTAAAAGTAATCTTTTCATATTATTTTGGTTGTTAGTCATTTTGCCTACTCTGTAAGATTTTCGGCATCCTCTTTTGATGAGATAACAAACCGTGCCGCAACTTGTTCGCAAAAAGGCACAAAAAAAAAGCCCGTCCGAAGACAGGCTTTGTGATTTGTTATCGTATTATGACTTAGAAGTTGTAATACAAACCGAATGCAGGAGCGCTTGTAGCGAAGGTCATATTGAAACCATCTTCGCCATAAAAACCGCACTTGTTGTAACCGATGAAAGCAAAGCGGAATGCTGCTGTCCAATGCTTAGTAGGCATCCAGGCGATACCAGGCTGCAGACCAACTCTGTAACCATCGTGACCACTCAGACCAAAATCGCCAGTCAAATCCAAGAACATAGCGAATTTTTCAATGTTGCATACGCTGTAACGGACGTATGGTGAGAGGATGAAATTGTTGACATCAACTTCGCCAAGGAAGGCATCGTAATTGTCGTAAGCGTAATTAGCAGCAACTGCTACCGTCCACTTGGTGTTAGGGAAGCTGTAACCGATTTCTGGAGCAACAGCGAAACCCTTGTGATGTTCGTTAGCAACGGCACTAGCTGATCCACCAATCCAAACTTGTGCGTTTGCTGAAAGGATGCCTGCGAAGGCAATGACGAGAGTCAAAAATAACTTTTTCATTTTGCGTTTTGTTTAAATTAATAATTGTGTTTATTTGAGTTTTCTATATTTACAACCGAAATACCATTACAATATCCATGCCAAAAAAAAGACACACTTGAGAAGATGCTAAGCCTTCACTTTATCTCCATTATTTCTCAATGAATGCAATGGTGTCACCTTTCTGCACGCGTTTGCCTTGCTCGGCGGTGGCTTCCACTATTTTGCCTGGCCACAAAGCATAAACTGGTTCCAGACCATGTTCGCTGTCGATGGCGCAGAGGAAATCGCCTTCCTTGTAGACCTTGCCCGGAGCTGGTGCACAAGCCTTGTATTCAAAGTCGACGTCCCAAAGCATGGTGCCGCTGACAGGAGCAATGACTGGCTCGGCATTCGGATGACGCAAGGCACGCAAATCCGGAATCTTCACGTCGCCGCCTGCCTTTTCCATCTTTTCCTTCATCTTGGCTTCCAGTTCCTGATTGAAACGGCGCTTGGCTTCGCCCGATTTGTATTCGCGGTATTGCTTTTCGTGCATGGCAAATTCGAACAGTTCTTCATCGTCCTGACCACGGTCCCAGCCGTTTTCCTTCATCTCCTTGATGAAACGTGGGAGTTCGTCAGGATAGTTGTCTTGCGGATTGCCCGTGAAGAACTCAAAGCCTTTCTTCTTGGCCAAATCAACGATTTCCTTGTCAAGCTTGCCCGGCAAATTACCGGCCTTGCCGAGAATCATGTTCCAAGCGGCAGGGTCGATGGAAGTCTCGTAGCGAGGCTGGCCCATGCTCAAGGCATAAAGATTCATCAAGGCAATATTCTTTGTGTATTGGCTGAACGGAGTCACCAAAGGCGGATTGCCCAGTTTAGGCCAAATGTTCTGCACTTCGTTGAAGAGTTCCACGAGAAGTTCGTCTTCGCTCAATTCTGGCTTGCCGTTTTTCTTATTATTCATGTTGATGGCAGCGTGAACGCCTTTCAGGTCGGCCATCAAAGAGCCCATCATGCCACCTGGCAGACCGCAACCTACGAGCAGCGAGTTGAGGTAACGGTTGCGTGGGTCAATCCAGTAGCCGAGGAAATCATCGATGAAGCTTTGGGTCATGGAACGGGTTTCCATGTAAGCCTTCATGTTGATGTCCTTGACGAGGAAACCAGCATCTTTCAACATGGCCTGAACGGAAATGACATCCGGATGGACCGTGCCCCACGACAGCGGTTCCATAGCCACATCGATATAATCGCAGCCAGCCTTGCACACTTCAAGGACAGAAGCCATCGAAAGGCCTGGACCCGTGTGACCGTGATACTGCACCTTCACTTCAGGATGCTTTGTCTTGATGGCAGCAACGATTTTGCCCAAAGAGACAGGACGGCCAACGCCAGCCATATCTTTCAGAGCGATCTCCTTAGCACCGGCAGCAATCAGTTTTTCGGCCATATCGATATAATATTCGGCAGTATGCACTTGCGAATAAGTAATGCTCATGGCAGCTTGCGAAATCATGCCGGCTTCGTTAGCCCATTTGATAGATGGGATAATGTTGCGCACATCGTTCAAGCCGCAGAAAATACGGGTGATGTCGACGCCCTGGGCTTTCTTCACCTTATACATAAGTTTGCGCACATCGGCCGGAACCGGATTCATGCGCAAGGCATTCAAGGCACGGTCGAGCATGTGGCACTCGATGCCGCCTTTGTGCAATGCCGCCGTGAAAGCGCGCACCGACGGATTAGGATTTTCGCCATAAAGCAGATTGACCTGCTCGGCAGCACCGCCATTGGTCTCGACACGGTCGAAGCAACCCATTTCAATAATCAAAGGGGCTACCTTTTCCAACTGATCCTTTCGTGGCACATACTTTCCCGATGACTGCCACATGTCGCGGTAAACCAGACTAAATTTTACTTCTTTCTTACTCATATCTAATGTTTTAATAATTCATACAAAAGCGAACTATGCGTCCGCCGAAACACTAACGTTTCTTGGACTGCAAAGTTCGCACTTTTTATTGAATTTAGAAACTTTGGAGACAAATTTATTTTACCTGCCAAAGTCAACCATGAATGCTTTATTCCGCAACGAATTTCTGCGTTTTCACCGCACCGCCGCAAATCATGCGGGCGACATAAATGCCCGGCTTGAGCGAAAGAGATTTATTGACAAAACCATTCACATTTTCATTCAAAACTATGCGGCCTGTGGCATCAACGATTTGAATAACGCTATTCTCTTCCGCACCGAAAACAAACATCTGTCCATCAGCAAAATACATAAAATCGGAATCATCGGTTTCGTCTGATTGCTGTTTTTCGGCAAACACCAGTTTGAAACGTGATACGTAATCCGTCTTTTTTGCATCAAATGAGTAGCTCGCTGAACTTGTCGAAGCGGCGGCGGCCATCAAATCCACATCGGCACCCGTCAGGTTGTCAATCAGATGCAAGTATGCCAAATCCACGTTTGCCAAATCGAAATTCAAGGTGTATGTTCCATTATGGGCAGGTTTGAAATTCAGCGGCAGCACGTTCCAACCTGACACATAAACAGAAGCATAGTCCTGTTTATCAATCGGAATGTAAATCCTTGCCGAATTATCATTCATGCTAAATTTGTCAAGGCCTTGGCCATCGCCGAAACGCACGCGGGCACGGTCGATTTCGCTGCGGCCTTCGTTGACGGTGATGTCGAAAGATGTTGAAGATTCGTCACCTCTGTAATTAGGATTCCATCTATAAAACTTTGCAACGCTTCCTTCAGAAGAAGTGGCTTCCACAAAAATGCCTTCATAAGGATTAACAACTATACCTTGAGACATCACAAGTTCGTCACGGCCATCACTCATCACATAGAAATCAGCTGCAATATTATCACCCATAAGCGTTGCCTTACATGGGAACGGATTGCCGACCAAATTGAAGCCTCTAAGTTTATCTTGTGAAGTTGTATAACTCAGCGTAACATCAACATGGCTGCTGCTCGACTGCAATTCGCCTGACAAATTCACCTGTTTGTCAGCTTCGTTTGCATATAGATAACCCGTTCCGTTTGTGAGCGTATTAAAGTCTGAACTTGAATCCTTACTGTTCATCCAATAATGAGTCGGTTCATCATAGGAATACAAATCGTATTCACCTATTGTCAAAGGAGTTGCGGCCATGTTTCCGACAAACGGGGAAGCAACAAGATACCAGTTACCATTTCCTGAGCCATAGCCTGTAATGCTTTTCTGCACCGTGGCCTGAACGCCCGAATTGTTGTGGATGAGTTGGGCGTTGTCTTCGAGGATGAGACTGCCTGCATTCTGGTTCACAAGATTGCCGTTCACGGTTAAGGAAGCGTTTTTAGAAACCGTTACTTTATCGGTTGCAGAAAGCGACAAATCTTGAACAGTAACGGATCCTTTGGCAAAACCGACCTTGTTGGAAGGTTCCGTTTCGCCGCCATAATAATTTGTCTTGATTGTGTAAACGTTGGCAGCATCATTTGCCATTTGATTGTCAACATAACTGGTTTCCGTCAAGGCATCAGCGATTTTCACATCATCACGGTACAGATTGTAGGTGTAAGTGCCATCGGTGACGTAAGTATTGATAAGCCATGATACCCCATCATATTGATGCCATGATGAAGAAGACGCCGACGAATAATAGTTACCATAATTAGAAGATGCTGTATTTACAATGGCAGCAGCGGGATATGCATTTTTATCAACATCAACAAAACCGACCCAAAGACTGTTATCATCAATCTCTATCGGATTATCCAAAACAACTTCATTCTCACCAATTACCGCTATACAAAAATCTTGCAAATAAATTGGATTATTTGGTTTCGCAGTCTCTCCTTTATAAACAACCAATCTATAATTGCCCAAACAACATGCCTTGAAAGACACTTTATAAACTTTTTTTCCAACCATCGAAGACAAATTTTCCTTCAAATACTTATGAACCCAGCACAGCTGATTAGGAGTACCTTCCCCATACCCAAAAGAACCTCCTTGAGATGTAGCATCACCATAGGTTAATGTATGCGAAGGCATTTCCGGATAAACCCAATCAGGTTCAGTCCAAGAAAGTTCAACTCCCTGATTAGAAATTTGCCCGGCCAAATCATCAATAACAGGTTGGTCAAACTCAATAATGACAGAAACCGTGTTTGATGTCAGCGACAACGCCCCGTTTCCATTAACGCTTCTGACAAAATAATTATGATTGCCTGGAAAAACATTTTCATCTACATAATTGACCGTCTGCACATTTGCGATTTGTATTCCATCTCTATAGACATTATACGAAACGACATTCTCGGCTGTAGTCCAATTCAAGGTCACATCGTGGTCATTCAAAGTTGCTGTCAAATTCGTTGGTGCAGGCACATCCTCGTTAGGCTCAACGCCAAATATAGCACCTTGATTCACAGTATATACGCCACTACCCGAGCCAATTCCTCCAGTTCCTGGATTCATAGCATCTATTGAAAAAGCACCATCGTAGTTTCCTCCCCAACCCCAATTAAAGTAGAATCGGTCACCCGTATCATACCCTTCACAGACAAAAGAATGGCCTCCGCCATCAGCATCGCTTCCCCTATATTGAACAGGCCTTCCAGCCGACAACTCATCTATCAACATTTGAATCCATGTTTCATCACTATAATTTCCACGTTCTTCATACCTTGCCGTAGACTTATAATTAAAATAAGACACCAAAGCATCCACCACTGCAGACGTAGAAGCCGAGCTGCCTCCTGTCGAAATTGGTCCATAATTCATATCCACCGACACACCGCAATGATACATCAATGTTGCAACAGCCAGCTTTTCATCATTAGTATATGAAGAATATGTTCCCTTCATATTATCCCAATCATAAGAAGTATTGCCGAAGTCAGCACTCAAAGTCCGACCGTTCCACGAATACGAATGACTACCGACACCATGTGATGGATAATTCCAATATTTCATCACCTGTGCCATTGCCGTCGCCACACAGCCTGTCACAGTACCCGAAGGACATAAAGCATTGAAAGGAGAACCCTGATTCCATTTCGTCTGAAGCAATGGAGAAATCGAATTAGTCGACTTTTCCTGCGAAACGATGCCAGCTTTCAGATTTTGCCACTTGATTTGAACATCAGACGATGCTTTAATTTGGTTATCTATAGCGAACTGAATTTGCTCATCATACCCTTTCAACCAGCCGTATGCATTTTCAGGCATGGCATCCGTCCCAAAAGGATTTTCATCGGAATAGCCCAAAATCGGCTTCACGCAATCGTCGGCCGAAACGATGACGAAACAGTTTTCGCCGCCAAAAACATAAAAATTACTGAAATCTGCACGGTTAGCGTAGGCAATTGGAGTTAATTTCAAATCCGTTTTACCCTGCATTTTCGATTTCAAAAATGTCTCAGCCGCCTTTTGCGCCGTTTTCTCATCAACACGTTCCGCAAACAGTGGCATTGCAAACATAATGATTTGCAATAAGATAAGTAATGACTTCCTCATTTAATATCAATTTAAAAATTATCAATACATTAATTTTGCAAAGATAAGTTGTTTTCTTTTACAATAAACATCGTATCGAAATTCACCAACAAGAGAGATGCTCGTCTTAACGAGACCAATTCCTGGCCTATTCTCCGAGCAAACCAGACTATACCAAAGCCCAAATTCATACATAATTTAACGATTATTAACACATAGAAAACCATCATATAATGGATGAACTATGGATAAACTATGGGAAAATAATGGAAAAATTAAAGTTTTGTTACGATTCAGGCCATGACCAGGGTTCTCCGATTCCTTTTCCATAACGCACTGAATTGAGGCAAAAAAAAGAAGTGCTCTCCATTTCTAGAGCACTTCCAATATTTTGTCTTGTAGAGACGAGGTCTCTATCAACATTTCACTCAGAACAAACCTTCCAAAATCTCGTCTTCCACCAAATTAGGCAGCGTGACTTTGAGTTTCGGTTCGGCTTCCATGGCACGCTTAATGGCGAATGTTGCACCTTCGTTGCGTGCCCAGTTGCGGCGTGCGATGCCGTTGTTGACATCCCAATGCAGCATGCTGTGCAGACGACGGTCAGCATCGGCAGAACCATCGAGCACCATACCGAAACCGCCATTGATGACTTCGCCCCAACCAACGCCACCGCCATTATGGATGCTCACCCAGGTAGCGCCACGGAATCCGTCGCCGATGACATTCTGAATGGCCATGTCGGCAGTGCGGTTCGATCCGTCGTAGATGTTGGAGGTCTCACGGA
>CALGBV010000200.1 GCA_937884015.1 uncultured Bacteroidales bacterium | reverse complement strand
AGCTTTTAAATAAAATATATTTTTTATAATGAAAATATAAGAAGAATAAGAATAAATCTTATTGTAATAATATGATGTTAATAATAATATTTTTATATAGTATTCTTTAATATATAATTGTTAATATCATTATGATTATTTTGATATTTATATTTCCTATTGTAATATTTAAAATATAAAAATTATAAATTTATATTTTTAACAATTATTTTAAAAAGATAAAAAAAAATGAATGCAAATAGTTTAAAAGTAGAAGTAGATAAAAGATTAGAAGAATTTAAAAAAACTGTATCTAGAAATATAATTGTTATGTTCTAGGATAGGAATATGTTTCAGTTTATAAGAACCTGTCAGACTGCTGTTGTAATATATCGAATCGCGTTTGTGAGCGCCTTTCTGACTGTAAAGCAATTCGAAACCGACGTCCATGAAATTGGTGATGGGTATCAATGCGCCTACTCCCGCATGGACGCCGAACTTCTTGTAGCCGAAACATTCGTCGCCGTCGACCTGACAGGCATTGCCGCCAAGGAAGACTTCACCTTTGATGATTTGTGCCTTCAGCGAGCTTAATGGCGTGATAATCAATAATGCAAGTGCAATTATTACGAGTTTGCGTGTTCTCATGTTGTGATGATTTGTGTTCTAAACGGCAAAAATAGGAGTTTATTTTAATTCTACGATGCAATATTTCTCATCGTCAGGCTGATTCGGTTTCTGCTGACATCGACATCGCTGACCATAACCCTAACTTTTTGGTTCAGATGAACGACTTCGTTTGGGTCTTTGATGTATCTGTCGCACATTTGGCTGATGTGAACCAGTCCGTCCTGATGCACGCCTATGTCGACGAAAGCGCCGAAAGCGGTAATGTTGGTGACGATGCCATTTAGCACCATGCCGATGCGTAAATCGTTGATTGTACGAATGTTCTTGTCAAACTCAAAGGCTTCGAAAGTCTTTCTTGGGTCGCGGCCTGGTTTCTCCAATTCGTTTAAAATATCATTGACCGTTTCAATGCCGAAATCGTTTTCCACAAAGTCTTTCGCATTGATTTGTGCAATCAAATCCTTGTTCCCGATGAGGTCTTTCACCTTGACATTCAGTTTCTTGGCCATCTTTTCCACGATGTGGTAACTTTCGGGATGAACGGCACTTTGGTCAAGCGGATTTTCGCCATTGTGGATGCGTAGGAAACCGGCGCATTGTTCGTAGGCCTTGTTACCCAAACGCGGCACGTTGAGCAACTGTTTGCGGTTGGTGAATCCGCCCGTTTCTTCGCGGTAGGCGATGATGTTGTAGGCTAATTGCGGACCGACGCCACTGACGTACGAAAGCAATTGCTGGCTGGCTGTATTCAGTTCCACGCCGACGGCATTCACGCAACTTTCAACCACTTGGTCGAGGCTTTCGCCCAAAAGTTTTTGATTGACATCATGCTGATACTGACCGACTCCAATGGATTTCGGGTCGATTTTCACCAACTCGGCCAAAGGGTCCATCAGGCGGCGGCCAATGCTGACCGCACCGCGCACGGTGATGTCGTAATCGGGAAATTCGTCACGGGCGATTTTTGAGGCCGAATAGACCGAAGCCCCGCTTTCGCTAACCATCACAGCCATAATGTCGCGGTCGAATTTAATGGATTTGATGAAATCTTCAGTCTCGCGTCCTGCCGTGCCGTTGCCAATGGCGATGACCTTGATGCGGTAGGCATCCACCAGACTCTTGATTTTGCGCATGGCGCCGACAGTGTCGGATTTTGGCGGGTGAGGGTAGATGGTCTCGTTATGCAGCAAAGCGCCTGTCTCACTGAGTACTACCACTTTGCAGCCTGTGCGGAAACCCGGGTCGATGGCAAGAACGCGTTTTTGACCCATAGGCGAAGCCAGAAGCAACTGCTTGAGGTTTTCGGCAAAGACCTTGATGGCGGTTTCGTCAGCTTTTTCCTTGTAATAGGTGCGGATTTCGGTTTCTATCGATGGTTCAAGCAGCCGTTTCCACGAATCGCTGATGGCATCTTGCACGATTTCAGAGGCTTCGTTGTCGTTTTTCAGGAAAATGCTGTCCAACGAATTGAGCACAAAATCATCATCGACATCAATCTTCACTTTCAACATACCTTCCTCTTCGGCGCGGAACAAAGCCAAAATGCGGTGTGATGGCGCTTCGGAAATCGGTTCGCTGAAGTCGAAATACTGCTGGTAGGTCTTGCCGTCTTCTTCTTTGCCTTTCACCACTTTTGAGGTGATGGCGCCTTGCATGTGGTAAATCTTGCGAATGCGGTTGCGTCCGGCGATGTTTTCCGAAATCCATTCCGCCATAATGTCTTTGGCACCTTCAATGGCTTCATTGACATCGTTCACACCTTTGTTTGCGTCTACATAGCGACGTGCGATTTTGTCGACGAAATCGACGTTTTGTGCCATGATTTGTGCAGCCAATGGCTCGAGGCCTTTTTCGCGTGCGATGGCAGCGCGGGTGCGACGTTTCGGCTTGTAGGGAAGATAAAGGTCTTCGACTTCTTGTAAAGTCGTGGCGTTCAGTATTTTCTGTTCCAACTCATCGGTTAGTTTGCCTTGCTCACGGATGGAACTGATGACGCTTTCCTTGCGTTTCTGCAATTCGGTGAGTTGTTCCAGACGTTTTTGAATGGCAGCAATCACTTCTTCGTTCATCGAACCGGTCATTTCCTTGCGGTAACGGGCGATGAAAGGAATGGTTGCGCCGTCGTCAAAAAGCCTTATGACATTAGCGACGTGAAAACCTGAAAGATTCAGTTCTTGCGCTATCTGTGTGCTAAAATCCATAGTTTCAATTGTTTATTCGTTCCAGATTTCCCACGATTTCTTGGCTTGTTCTTCCAGCATCTGCATCCCGTTGTAAACTTTTGCGCCCCAAGTCTTGCCCAATTCCATGAAAGCGGTTTGCTTCGGATTGTAGATTAAATCGATGAGAATGTGTTTTTTGCCTAATGCCTGATAATTGATTTCGGGGAAATCCTCAATTTTCGGAGCCATGCCCAAAGGTGTTGCGTTGATGATGAGCAGACTTTTCCGGAGCATTTCATCACTCAGCGTGTCGTAGGTGAAATCGCCTTTTTCGGGGAAACGGCTGACGATGGAGTAGGGTATCTGCCTCTGTTTCAGTATGTATTGCACCGCTTTTGAAGCGCCGCCCGTACCAAGGACCAGTGCATTTTCAATCGGCTGACCTTTTAAGGCTCTTTCCAACAGAATGTTGAAGCCGTATGCATCAGTGTTGTAGCCTTTCAGCTTTCCGTCCTTGATTTTCACCACGTTCACGGCGCCGATTTCCTTGGCAGTCCCGTCGATTTCATCCAAATAGGGAAGGATGGCTTCCTTGTAAGGAATGGTCACGTTGAGACCGCAAAGTTCGGGATACTTATTAATAATAGGTGTAATTTCGTCGATGGATTTCATGTCGAAATTCTGATAACGGCAGTCTAAGCCTTCGTATTGGAATTTCTCATTGAAGAAATCCTTTGAAAATGAGTGCTTGAGCGGATGCCCGATAAGTCCGAAAAGTCGCATTGGCTTGAAAATTTTGGCAAAGATAGTCAAATTATGCAAGCAAAATCAGGCGATAAAGCCCTCTGAAAAAAAATATTCCAAAAGTATTTGCCAGTTCAATAAAATGTTGTACTTTTGCACACTCAAAATTAAAAAGGAAGTAAGCGATGAAAAAAGACATTCACCCAAAGAATTATCGTCTGGTTGTTTTCAAAGATATGTCGAATGACTACATGTTCATGTCTCGTTCAACAATCAACACAAAGGATACCATTACTTGGGAAGACGGTAACGAATACCCATTGGTAAAACTCGAAATCTCCAGTGCATCACATCCATTCTACACTGGTAAGATGAAGCTCGTCGACTCAGCTGGTCGCGTTGATAAATTCAACAACAAGTACAAGAAGTTCTTGGAAAAGAAGGAAGCTAAATAAGTTTCTATCAGCATTTAAGAAAAAAGCTCCTGCGTGCAGGGGCTTTTTTTATTTGGTGGCATATTATTTGCTATTTTTGCCGCCGCAATTATTAAGAACAGATTACTGACATTTTGGCACTAAACCGATAGTCTATGAAATACCGTGACGATGAATTTCTGATGAATGATTTGACTGATGCTAACAGCGAGTTTATACCTGTATTGACGATTGAAGATGCGCGTCTTGGAATGGATGAGGAAGTCCCCGACGAACTGCCCGTTTTGCCTCTGCGCAATGCGGTGCTTTTCCCTGGCGTGGTGATTCCCATTACCGTTGGCCGCGACAAATCAGTGCGTTTGGTCAAGGAGTATTACAAGAAAAAGAAGGCTATCGGCGTCGTTGCGCAGATGGATTCCAATGTCGAGGAACCCACTTTGGCCGACTTATATAAAATAGGTACGGTGGCGCAAATCATCAAGACCATTCAGATGCCCGATGGCAATATGACGGTCATCATTCAGGGCAAACGCCGTTTTGAATTGCTTGAGACAACTCAGGTCGAACCGTATATCAAAGCGAAAGTGGCTGAATATCCCGATTTTAAGGATTATCCGCATACACGAAAATTCATCGCTTTGGCGCAGTCTGTCAAGGATTTGGCGGTACAAATCATTTCTCGTTCACAACATTTGCCGGAAGAGGCGAGCTATGCCATCAAGAGCATCGACAACCCGATTTTCTTGGTCAATTTTGTGGCAAGCAATGTGGAAATGGATTTGCCGACCAAACAAATGTTGCTTGAATCGACCGACATCACGCAAATGGCAACCGATTTGTTGGGCGTTTTGACTACCGAACAGCAGATGCTCGACCTGAAGCAGCAGATTCAAAGCAAGGTGCGTGTCGATATGGACAAGCAGCAGCGCGAGTATTTCCTCAACCAGCAGATGCGCGTTATTCAGGACGAACTGGGCGGCTCTCCTGCCGATCAGGAAGTTCAGAACCTTTTAGACCGTGCGTCTAAGAAACACTGGCCCCTGGAGGTGGACAACGCCTTCTACCGCAGTGTCGAGCGCATACGCCGCACCCCGCCACAGACCCCCGATTACACCGTGGAACTCAACTATGCCGAGATGCTGCTCGATTTGCCCTGGGCCGAATATACCAAAGACGACCTGCGTCCCGACCATGCCAAGAAAGTCTTAGACAAAGACCACTATGGGATGGAAAAAATCAAGGAACGCATCGTCGAATACATCGCCGTGCTGAGCCTCAAGGGCGACATGAAAAGCCCCATTCTCTGCCTTGTCGGGCCTCCCGGCGTCGGCAAGACTTCCATCGCCGCCTCCATCGCCCGCGCCTGCGGCTTCGCCAACGCCGCCTATCTCTCGACGCTCTTCAAGCGCCGCTTCGGAATGACAATCCTCGCATGGCGATCCGCGGCTCCGCGGACGCCCTGACGCCGATCCTGTCAGAGCGGACGGATCCGCAGGTACTTGAAGCGGACGCCCGTCTTGCCGTGGACGCCCTGGAGGCCGATCTTGCCGGTCGTCGGGATGTCCTTCCAGGCGGCCTGGTCGCGCTGGTAGGACGGCATCCACGTGCCGTCAGGGTTCTTCTCGTGCGACGTCCAGTCGTCGAGGTTGCCGTCCGCCGTCTTCACGCCGTTGAGCCAGACCTCGACGTGCTTGCCCGCGGCACGGATCGTGAGGCGGTTCCCCTCGCCCGGCCCCTTGACGACCTTGGCGAACGCGTACTGGTGGCCGTAGAGGGCCCCGCTCC
>CALGBV010000199.1 GCA_937884015.1 uncultured Bacteroidales bacterium | reverse complement strand
CCCCGACCTTGGCAAGGTCGTGCTCTACCAACTGAGCTATTTCCGCTTGTCGTTTGACGGTGCAAAAGTACAATTTTTTTCTTTTACGCAAGCATTTTTTATAAAAATTTTCTTCCATCAAGCAAAACCATTGTATATCAATTACTTTCCAAGCAGCTTCTTGATTTCATTGAGCTTCATCAAGGCCTCGACAGGTGTCAAAGTGTCGATATTGGTGTTCAGAATGTCCTCTTTGATTTGCAAAAGCAACGGATCATCGAGTTGGATGAAACTCAACTGCATCCCGTCATCCTGCTTCACAGCCGCTTTTTCGACATCCTCGCTGGTATGCGACTTCTCAAGAACGGAGAGTAAAGTCGTTGCACGTTCAACTACCTTCCGCGGCATTCCCGCCATTTCAGCCACGTGAATACCGAAACTGTGGGCGCTGCCGCCTTTCTTCAATTTGCGCAGAAACACAACCTTATTGCCGACTTCTTTCACCGTAACATGATAGTTCTTAATGCGTTGGAAAGAATCTTCCATCTCAATAAGTTCGTGATAATGCGTAGCAAACAAAGTCTTAGCATGGGCAGGGTGACTATGGATATACTCCACAATAGCCCAAGCGATACTGATGCCATCATAAGTGCTCGTGCCGCGCCCGATTTCATCGAGCAAGACAAGGCTGCGGTTCGACACATTATTTAATATGCTGGCCGTTTCGTTCATTTCGACCATGAAAGTTGATTCACCCGACGAAATGTTGTCGCTTGCTCCAACACGCGTAAACACCTTGTCAACCATGCCGATATGCGCTGCCGCAGCGGGAACGAAACTGCCCATTTGCGCCATCAGGACAACCAAGGCCGTCTGACGTAGCAAGGCAGATTTACCCGACATGTTCGGTCCCGTGATGATGATGATTTGCTGACGGTCGCGGTCAAGATACACATCATTAGCAATATAGTTTTCGCCAACCGGCATCATCTGTTCAATGACAGGGTGACGGCCTTCCTTAATATCGATGACAAACGAATCATCAATTTCGGGACACACATAATTGTATTTCAATGCAATATCAGCAAAACTGACAAGGCAATCGATACGGGCGACCAAAGTCGCATCGACTTGAATTGGTTCCACAAATTCCGAAACCGCCATCACCAATTCATTGTAAATGCGCTGCTCGATCATGCTGATTTTTTCTTCGGCGCCCAAAATCTTCTGTTCGTATTCCTTCAGTTCCTCAGTAATGTAACGCTCGGCATTCGTCAAGGTCTGCTTGCGAATCCATTCCTGCGGTACCTTGTCCTTATGGGCATTGGTCACTTCAAGATAATAGCCGAACACATTATTGTAACCGACCTTCAGCGATGAAATGCCCGTGGCCTCCATCTCGCGTTTTTGGATGCCAAGCAAATAATCTTTGCCCGAACGCGAAAGGCTGCGCAAGTCATCGAGTTCGGCATCGACGCCAGCACCTATATAATTACCCTTCGACACCAAAGCCGGCGCATCGGGATTCAGCTCCTTTTTAATCCTATCACGTATGGAAATGCAAGGATTCAGCTGTTCGGCAAATTTTAGCAAAGATGCATGTCCGCTTGACTCACAAGCCTTCTTCAAAGCTTCAATCTGATCCAAAGCTCGACCGACCTGCAACAGCTCGCGCGGATTGACCTTAGCCAATGACACCTTTGAAATCAAGCGTTCCAAGTCGCCGACTTGCCGCACGATGTCCTGAAATTTCTGAATCAAATCGCGGTTCCCCACAAAATAACCGACCACTTCGTAGCGCGACTCGATTTGTTCCTTATTGCGCAACGGCAGCACCACCCAACGGCGCATCAAGCGGCCACCCATTGGCGAAACCGTCTTATCAATGACATCAATCAAAGTCTTGGCGTTCATATTTGCCGTATGCAGCAATTCCAGATTTCGAATGGTAAACTTATCCAGCCACACAAACTGCCCTTGATCGATGCGCGACATGGAAGCAATATGATTTATCTTATCATGCTGCGTTTCAAGCAAATAATGAATAGCTGCGCCAGCAGCGACAATACCTTTCGGAAAATCATCGACACCGAAACCCTTCAGCGAAACCGTGTTGAAATGCTTGTTCAGCACTTCGTTGGCATAATCGTCGGTAAAAACCCAATCGTCGAAAACCGTCAAATAATACCTGCCGCCAAAAGCATCAATGAAATCCTTTCTCTTGTTGCGCTGCAGCAGCACTTCCGACGGATTGAAACTCTGCAAAAGCTTATCAATGTATTCGTTATTGCCTTGCGTCAAGTAAAATTCACCCGTTGATACATCCAGAAAAGCAACGCCTGTCACGCTTTTATCGAAATGCACCGAAGCCAAGAAATTGTTTTCCTTCTGTTCCAACACATTATCATTATAAGTAACACCTGGCGTAACCAGTTCCACGATGCCGCGTTTGACCAGTTTCTTGGCCAGTTTCGGGTCTTCGAGTTGTTCGCAGACAGCCACTTTCAGACCGGCACGAACCAATTTCGGCAGATAATTGTCCAAAGCATGGTAAGGGAAACCTGCCAATTCGACTTCGGAAGGTGAGCCAACGCCACGACGCGTACACACAATGCCCAGAATTTCAGACGATTTGATAGCATCCTCGCCATACGTTTCATAAAAATCGCCAACGCGGAAAAGCAACATCGCATCGGGATATTTAGCCTTGAACGAATAATATTGCTTCATCAGCGGCGTCTCCGCAAAACCTTTACCTGCCATAATTTTCAAAGTTTTAAAAGACAAAAATAGAGAAAAAAACGAAAGAAAAACACTTTTGAACAATTTGAAGAAATTCAGGTTTAATGTTTACCTTTGCATAAAATTTCGAACAATGCACAAACTTAGCATGGAAGAGCTGAACAGGCTCACAAAAGAACAATACGAAACCATCGACAAACTGCCGATAATCATTGTGTTAGACAACATCAGATCGCTCAGCAACGTTGGAGCCGTTTTCCGCACAGCTGATGCTTTCCGAATCGGAGAATTATACCTTTGCGGCATTACGGCCTGTCCGCCCCACCGCGAAATACACAAAACCGCCCTGGGAGCCGACGAAACAGTGAAATGGCAATATTTCGAATCTACGGAAGCCGCATGTAAAGCACTGAAAGACAAAGGTTACAAGATTTTCGCCGTCGAGCAAATCGAAGGCAGCAAAGGACTTCAGGATTTCAAATTCGAAGCGAACAGCGCATTAATCATGGGCAACGAAGTGGAAGGTGTTTCAGACGAAGCCCTCTCCTACTGCGACGGAGCCATCGAGTTGCCCCAAGAAGGCACAAAACACTCGCTCAATGTTTCGGTATGCGCGGGGATTGTAATGTGGGAAGTGTTCAGACAACTACACCTTAATATATAAGGGGACTATCAAGCCTCGCTTTCAAGAAAAAAAGTACATTTCAAGAAAAAAAAACTCAATAAATTCATTGTCAATCAAATTATTTTCTATTTTTGTTCGCTAATTCGTGGGTTTTCATGGACACAAGCGAAATGAAATCCACGGAAAAAAGCAGAGCAGAATTTTGTAAAGTATTAAAAACTAATTAATTAAATAATCATTACAAACTTAACACATTAACGTTATGAAGAGAAATTTGACGTTTTCAAAGCTCGTGATGCTCGTCGTCATGGCACTTCTTCCTCTGACATTCTATGCTCAGGAAGGCAAATCAAAGAAACCTGTCGAAAAGTATTGGTACATTTTCGCAGAAGGTGGTTTTTCAATCAACCACGGTGACCTGGCTAACTACGAAGGCTGGATTTTCGAAGACTTCCAGAACAGCAAGGACTATTTGCTGAAGAACTTCGACGGTAAACTTGGCGTTGGCTACCAGTTCGGTGGCGTCATCGGTCTGAATGGCAAATTCGGAACCGGTTCACTGTCAGGTTACAAACGCATCCAGCAACTTGCCATTATCGATCATCCAGAACTTGCAGGTGGTTACACTGATCTGGCATTGGGCAACACATCAAAGGATGACAGAACCACTTACATGGAAGGAAGCCTGAACTTGACTTTCAACCTCTTCAACATGTTTAACTACAACCCAAGAAGAGTCATCAACTTCATTCCTCACGTTGGTATCGGTGGTTTGTACTACAAGGCTGGTGCCGTTAAGCAGATCAATGCAGCTGCAAAAGATGGCGCTAACATCGTTGACCAAAAGGCCGATCACGACCTCACCTACACAATTCCTGTCGGTGCTGAAATCAACTTCAACGTTGCTCCAAAATTCGACATTTACGTTGACTACACCTACGCTTTCGCTGGCAAGGACAACCTCGACCAAGTGGTCAAGTTCCCAACCGACGATTGCCACGTCATCAACGATATGTACAGCCAGGTGAACCTCGGTCTCCGCTTCAAGTTCAACAATCCTTGCGACATTGAAAGAATGGCCCGCGAATCAAAGGAAATCACAATGAAGGTCAACCCAGATCCTCTGACTGAAAAGGACGGCAAGGTTTGCTTCGATGTTATCGTTACTATCCCTGAAGAATACTTCGAGAAGCAGGCTGTCATGAACCTGACTCCTTACCTGAAGTATAACGGTGGCCAAATCGACCTCGATCCTATCACTTTCGTTGGTGAAAAGGTCAAGGGCGAAGGCGACTTCAGAGTCAACTACAAGAACGGTGGCGAATTCACAAAGAACTACTGCATCGACTACGTTCCTGAAATCGAAAACAGCGAACTCATGGGCGATCCTATGTTCTATGTCTACGACGGCACCATCTATCCTACCCAGGACGAAATCGTGAAGAACACCTACTTCACACAGGGTGGCGAAAGAAAACTTGCTGATGGCGTCATCGTCACCACCAAGCCAGCCGAACCGGAACCAGAACCGGAACCAGAACCGGAACCAGAACCGGAACCAACACCTGATTTCATTTACTACTTTGCAAAGGATTCAGACGTTATCCGTAACATCGATGTTAACAAGGCTGCAAGACAAGCTTTGAAAGACAAGATCAATGCTGGCGAAGAAGTTAAGGGCTTCAGAATTGAAGGCTGGGCTTCTCCAGAAGGTGAACTCGACCACAACAATGGTCTTGCTGACGACCGCGCTGCTGCTGCTGCAAAGGACATCAAGGCTCAGCTGAAGAAGGCTAAGAAAGCTGCTGCTGACTACGAATACAACGCTAAGGGCAATGGTCCTGACTGGGATACCTTCATGACCCTCGTTGAAAATTCAAACATCGCCGACAAGGATGCTATCCTCAACGTTATCCGTAACGCTGGTGCTAACAGAGAACAGGAAATCAAGAACATGATCAATGTGTATCCTGAACTTGAAAAGGACATTCTGCCTCTGCTCCGTCGCGCTGAAGTTTACATCTTCTAATCATTCAGAAGCATGACATGAAAAAAGGCTGCCAATTGGCAGCCTTTTTTGTTTTATCGCAACTTGTAGAGAAGTTGTGTGCAACATCTCTACAATCAAAACGTAATTCTATGCAAGCCGATTTCGTAAGGTTGGCTAATGGCCTCAAGAATCATTTGGTAATCCTTTTCATTGGCCACGAAATCGAGTCGATTCGTGTCGAGCATCAGAATACGCATGTTATTCTGTTCCTGACGGATGAAATCGAGATACCCCTGCTGAATGTTTTCCAAATAGGCATCGGGAATTTCCTGCTCGTAACTGCGTCCTCGCTTGCGAATGTTGTACTGCAAACGCTCAACATCAGAATACAGGTAAACCAAAAGTTCAGGTTTCGGCATAGTTGAAAAAATGATGTTGAAGAAACGTGCAAATAGTTCATATTCATCTTCCTGCAAATTGTTGCGCGAGAAAATCAACGACTTTGCCACATAATAATCGGAAATGATGAAATCGTGAAACAAATCTAGATTCGCCAATTTGTCCTTCAACTGCTGGAATCGCAAAGCGAGGAAAGTCATTTCAACCTGAAACGAATATTTGTCAGGTTCCTTGTAGAACTTAGGCAGAAAAGGATTCTTGTCAGCTTCAAACTCTTCAAGCACAAGTTTTCCGTTGAAATCGTTGGCAATGCGAGTGGCAAGCGTTGTCTTTCCTGCACCCACGGTTCCTTCTATGGCGATGTAATTGTATTCCATTGGCTGCAAAGATACGCTTTTAATTCATTGGCGCCTCACATTTCCTTACTTCAAGCTTATCTTCGCATTGCTCAAGCAGCTCCCTATTGGTCAATTGAAGCACAGGATGCACAAAATCAGGGCATACCTCACACAAAGGTTCCAGCACGAAACGGCGCAAATGCAAACGCGGATGCGGCGCAATGACTTTCACCGTATGTAGCACAAAATCGCCATAATAAATGATGTCTAAATCGATGGTGCGTGATGAATAGCCGATTTTTCCAATGAAACGGACACGACCCAATTCAGTTTCAATATCAAGCAACTGGCGCATCAACCTGTCAGGATCCAAATCGGTTTCCAAAACGATTAGGCGATTTAGGAACCATTCTTCGGCTTCAAATCCCCAAGGCTCCGACTCGTAAGCCGACGACAGACCAACAATCTTGCCACACCTTTCATTAATTAAGGTGCAAGCCTGGTCAAAAATCGAGAATTTGTCGCCCATATTCGAGCCAAAAAGAATGTAACAGGTCTCCATCATAAAAAGTTTGCTGCAAAAATAGCAAAATATAAGGTTGCAAGATTGCAACTTCGTCAAGCAATTGAATTAAATACTAATTTTGCAGAGTTAATTCTAAAATCACAACAAAATGAAATTCTACAAAGTAGTAATTGCCGCTTTCATCGGCACGTTGATCGCATTGTTAATCAACTTCTTCGTAAAAGTCAGTTTCTTTTCATCCCTCATCAAAAGTGTTTCAAAAGACACTGAGATGGCGACTAGCGTGAAACCGAACTCCGTCCTCTACATGAAATTGGATTATGAAATTGCCGACCGCACCTCCGAAAACGAATTTGCCGGCATCGATTTCAACACCCTCGAATCGAAAGATGTAACGGGCTTGAACCAAATTCTGAGCAACATCGAAAATGCCAAGACAGATGCCAACATTAAAGGCATCTATTTGGAATTGAGCAGCATACCGACATCGACAGCCACCTTGCAAGAAATCCGCAACAAGCTGATTGAATTCAAGGAATCGGGCAAATTCGTCGTCACCTACGGCGAAAACTACAGTCAAAGTGCCTATTATCTGGCCACGGCTGCCGACAAGATTTACCTCAATCCAGAAGGCATGGTCGACCTCCACGGCATGGCCTCGCAAGTGATGTTCTACAAGCATTTGCTTGAAAAGCTTGATGTTGAAATGCAAATCGTGCGCGGTCCCAACAACCGTTTCAAGAGTGCCGTCGAGCCTTATTTCCTTGACAAGATGAGCGAAGCCAACCGCGAACAAATGGACAAGCTGCTGGGATCGGTTTGGGGCGAAATCCTCGCTTCCATCAGCCAAAGCCGCAACATCAGCGTTGAGCAACTCAACCAGATTGCCGACCAGATGGAGACCTTCTCCGATGCCAAGAAAGCCATGGAATACAATTTGGTTGACGGCCTGATGTACAAAGATGAGATGCTCGCTGAACTCAAGAATCTGACTGGCAGCAAGAGTAAAATCAACGCAGTGCCAAATGCGAAATACGCTGATTCATACACATTAGACAACAAGAGCGCAAACGAAATCGCCATCATTTATGCCGAGGGGCAGATTTTTGATGGCAAAGGTCAGGAAGGCAACATTTATTCCGAAAACCTTTCAAAGACCATCCGCAAAGCACGCGAAGATGAAAACGTAAAAGCCATTGTCTTGCGCGTCAACTCGCCTGGCGGCAGTGCCGTTGCATCGGCCATCATCGGTCACGAACTCGACCTGGCTAAGGAAGTTAAACCTGTCATCGTATCCATGGGTAACTACGCAGCTTCTGGCGGTTACTGGATTTCGGCCAACGGCGATTACATCTTCGCCGATCCAACCACATTGACCGGTTCCATTGGCGTTTTCGGAACTTTCCCGAACCTGAAAGGATTGTTGAACGACAAGTTAGGTCTCACCTTTGATGTCGTCAAGACCAACGAAAACGCCGATTTTGGCACCTTCACCGAACCTTTGACCGAGTTCCAATATGCCAAGCTGCAGCAGATGGTTGTGAAGACATACGACGAATTCACCGGACGCGTTGCTGAAGGTCGCGGCTTGCGTCAGAGCTATGTCGACAGCATCGGTCAAGGCCGAGTGTGGTCTGGTGTTGATGCCATCGAACTTGGCCTCGTCGACCAATTGGGCGACATGGAAGACGCCATTGCCTACGCTGCACAAAAAGCAGGCATTGCCAATGACTACAAAGTTGTGGAAATGCCAAAACAAAAGGACTTCATGACACGTTTCACCGAGCAACTGAATGGTGGCAACGACGACCTTGACGCCTCACTCCGTCAGAAACTTGGCGTATATTACAAATACTATGAAGGTCTCGAGAACCTCTCCAACAGCACTGGAATCCAGGCAAGAGTGCCGTTTGACATGGTAATCCAATAAGAGTTAGGAGTTTGGAAATAGGAGTTAGGAGTATTCTATCGCTCCTGAAACGGTCACTAAAATGCGGGATGGTACCATCCCGCATTTTTTATCGTCTTGCAATTTCCATTTCCTCGGAACGTGTGTGATAGAAATGTGTAAAGATACAAACGAAAAAAGGAGTCACTTTCGTAACTCCTTGATTTTCATTGTCGGGGCAAAAGGATTCGAACCTTCGACCCCCTGCTCCCAAAGCAGAATAAACCCATTTTTCTCCCTCTGTAAAAACTACGAATATTCTTTGAAATAATTTATTTTCAATTACTTGCATATTTGAATATTTATATATATCTTTGCATTGTTTTATGAAAGTGTGTCCACTTTGTGTCCCTCGTGTCCCCCGAATGTGTCCACTCCTGCCATAAAACGACAATTTAACGCACAAAAAATAGTTTTATCATGTCAACGCAAAGAAAAAAAATCGAGCCCATTTTTGATGACAACATCAATGGCGTACTCGTCGCAGCCGTCTGGAATTTGAAGAAGGTTGACGCCAAGAATTTCCAACCCATTTCCATCAGGGTAACCGCCAACCGCGAACGCTGGTACCATCAAACTGGCTTTCGTGTCTCCTTTGAGGATTACGAACTCATCCGCAATGCCACAGGCATCAAGAACCCTTCTGCTAAAGCCAAGGCTAGCATCAAACAATCCTTCGATGATGTTTGCGCCGTAGTCAGGAAACTCATCCGCGAGGAAGAATTTTCTTTGGAAAACTTGGCCGAAGCCATGAAACTCCCCATCAAGCGCAATGTCGGTTTTTCGCTCCTTGATTATTGGACCACCTTTGGCGATGGCAAGAATGCTGAAAAGACACGCGAGCAATACCGATGCGCCGCCCGTAGCTTTTACCGCGCTTTGGGTTGTGAAGTCGTCAGCGTCAAAGATGCCTTCGGCGACGGCTTCGTAGCGTTTTGAAAAAATTCCGTCCGTTATCTGTGCCGAAAGAGACGCCGCCGC
>CALGBV010000198.1 GCA_937884015.1 uncultured Bacteroidales bacterium | reverse complement strand
AAGGGACAGGCGAAACGGCACCCATACCGCCCGTATTCAGGCCTTTGTCGCCATCGCCAATGCGCTTGTAATCCTTTGCTTCAGGCAGTATGACATAATGCTCGCCATCGGTCAAAACAAAGACTGAGACTTCGATGCCTTTCAGGAATTCCTCAATCACAACCGTTGCCGAAGCCGAACCAAATTTTCCGTCTAACATGTTGTTCAATTCAGCCTTTGCTTCATCAAGCGAGTCGAGAATCAAGACACCCTTCCCTGCGGCCAAGCCATCAGCTTTCAAGACATACGGAGCCTTAACGGTTTCAAGGAAAGCGAGACCTTCGTTCAGATTTTCAGCCGTCACCGTGCAGCATTTTGCCGTCGGCACGCCATATTTTTCCATGAACACCTTAGCAAATGCCTTGCTGCCCTCCAACTGAGCGCCAACCTTGTCAGGACCTATGATTTTCACCGATTTCAGCACATCGTCATGTTTGAAGAAATCGACAATGCCGTCAACCAAAGGCTGTTCCGGCCCGACAACGACCATTTGAACACCTTGTTCTATACAGAATTGCTTTATTGCCTCGAAATCACCGACTTTAACCGGCACATTCTTCCCGACTTCAGCCGTTCCGGCATTGCCAGGAGCAATAAACAGGTTTCTGCAACACGGACTTTGTGCGATTTTCCAAGCCAAAGCGTGTTCACGTCCACCCGAGCCAAGAACCAAAACATTCATTTCATCAAGCGCCGTAACATTCTGACCTTGAATATCTTTCCAATTTACGGCCTCTTTTCCATTATCACCAGGATAGATTATTATTTTTGCCATGTAAGAGTCAATTTATGGATTTTAAAATTTATGATTTTATTGGTTTTCAGTTTACAGTCATCAGTTTTCGGTATTCTACTAACCGACAACTGAAAACTGACAACCGATAACTGAAAACCATATACATACGATACTATTTCAATGATTTCATCAAGCAATTCCAAATGTCTTCTGCTGCCTTATCCCACGAAAATGCTTCGCGGCGTTCCCTGCCCTTCTCAATCAGTTCGGCACGTTTCGTTTCGTCTAACATTTCGGTCATGGCCTCGGCAATGGAAGCCTCGCTGAACGGGTCGACAAGCAGAGCCGCATCATCAGCCACTTCAGGCATGGAAGTCACATTCGAAGTAATGACAGGCGTATCACACTTGAAGGCCTCTAAAATCGGAATGCCAAAACCTTCAAAATAAGACACATAGACCGATGCCAAAGCCGAAGCCGTCACCTTGTGCAAATCTTCAGCGCTCAGTCGGCCAGTGAAAATCACATCACCTTGGAAACGCATCTTTTCGTATGCCTGCTGAATCGGCTCCGACCACCAGCGTTTCTCACCGACAATCAGCAACTTAACATCAGATGGCGTTTGTGACTTGAACAAATCGAAAGCCGTAAACAGACGCGCCAAATTCTTTCGCGGATGCAAAGAACCAACGAACATAAAATAAGGATTACCATCGGTGTAGCGTTGCCGAATTTCAATCTGTTCGGTCTCCGAAATCGGGGTAAACGCCTCATTTGCACCATTATAGGCGACATCAATCTTATCGGGACTAACGTGATAGCAATCAACGATGTCCTGTTTCGAGAACTCCGAGACCGTCACAATGCGTTTTGCCTTTTTCGCGTATTTCGGGAAATATTCCTTGTAATGCCACAAATGGATTTTCGGCATGTCCTTCGGAAAATGCTCAAAATTCAGGTCATGGAACTGTATCACGGTCGGAATTTTCGTCTTCAGGCTCATGTAACCATCAGGCGAAAAGAAAAGATCGGGCTTGAGTTTGTTCAGAAAACGGGTCAGCGACAACTCGAAATACCCGATATAGAGGAACGGATGACGCGCTTGCGGATACAGGACTATCGGCCTGACATTTTCGGCGAAAATGAATTTCGGGTCAGGTTTTCGGTCAAAGATAAAATAGAACTCGACCTCAGGATGTGCCGCCACCATGCGACGCAAAGTTTCGTAAGCCACCCAACCGATGCCTTCGAGCCTGTCTTTCAACAACAAACGTGTATTTACTGCTATTTTCAAGTCAATCAAATTAAAACGCAAAAATAAGAAATAATCGGTTAAAATCGTAATTTTGCAGCGGATTTAAAGAAATGGAAGACAGAATAGAAAAATACGAGCTGTTCATCAAGCAAATGCGTTGCATGATGGAAAGCGAAAAAGATGAAATCGCCTTGATGGCAAATGCATCATCATTGCTCAGCGAAGTGTTCCCTTGGCATTGGATTGGCTTTTACAGAGTGATTGACAATCAATTGGTTTTAGGACCGTTTCAAGGGCCAGTCGCCTGTACGCGAATCGGTTACGACAAAGGCGTTTGCGGAACGACATGGGCAAGAAAAGAGACCATCGTCGTGCCCGATGTGGAGCAATTTCCAGGGCACATCGCTTGCAGTTCGCTCTCGCGTTCCGAAATTGTCGTCCCGATTTTCGACAAAAACGGCGAAGTGAAATCCATCCTCGACATCGATAGCACCGAACTTGACGCCTTCGACGAAACCGACCAACACTATTTGGAAGCATTTTGCGCCTTATTTTCGGATAACAGGCCCGCATAAGACTTGTTCGAACAATCATGGCAGAAACACTATCAGTCAGAAAACAACTTTTTCAGTACGCATTTCCCAGCGTCATCGGTATGCTGATTGTCGGCATTCAGACCTTTATCGACGGCATTTTCGTCAGCAAAGGTGTAGGAGCCATCGGTTTGGCCGCCATAAATCTTTCCATGCCGCTCATTAGTGTGATGCTCAGCGTTGCCATCATGATAATCTCCGGCGGCGTGGTCATTGCAGGCATTGCCAAAGGCCGTGGCGACGAAGAACGCGCCAAAGGCTACACCACCCTGACCTTTACGGTTTTGATCAGTTCCATGCTGATTCTCTCCGCATTGCTTTTGCTCAACTTAAAGGGAACCTGCTATTTACTTGGCAGCAACGATGAAGTCTACCCCTTCGTAAGGAAATATTTAGGCATTATTGGCGGTGCTTTCATTTTCTATTGCATCCCGAATTTCACGGAAGCTTTCACCCGTTTTGCGGGCAAGCCGAACTGGGTTTTCCTGAGCGGCACCATCTGTTGCGTGGTGAATGTCGTTTTGGATTATTTCTTCGTCCTGAAATTCAACTGGGGCGTCTCGGGAGCCGCCATCGCCACCTGCATCGCCAACTCATCGGCGGCTGTAGTACTTGCGCCCAACGTGAAAATGGGCCGATTGAAAGGCGGTTGGCGGCAAGTGGGAAAGATTTTCTACAACGGCAGTTCCGAGATGCTGACATCTGTTTCGGCAGCCATTACCACTTTCATTTTCAATCTTTTCCTGATGCGCGAAATCGGGCCGAATGGTGTGGCGGCACTCACCATCGTCTGTTATATCAATTTCGCCGTCAACATGTCGATTTTCGGATTGTCGCAGGCACTCTATCCGCTGATGTCGTTCAATGTCGGGGCAAAAGATTACGGCCGCATCAAGTCACTGCTATACAATTCATTGCTTTTCAGCGGCATCATTGGCGTTTCCATTTATCTGATTGCCTTGATTTTCAGGCAAGGCATCGTCAATGTCTTTGCCAATGGCGATATGGAATTAGCGGCACTCACCACTACTGCCATGACTTACATCACATTACATTACTTGGTGTCGTTTGTCAACATCATCGGCACGAGTTTCCACACTGCCATCGAGCGGCCTTTGGAGTCGGCCATCA
>CALGBV010000197.1 GCA_937884015.1 uncultured Bacteroidales bacterium | reverse complement strand
AACCAAAAGGATTTTTGCAGTTAATAAAATCAATACTTTTCATAGGTTTTATGGGTTCTTCCTCCTTTAGTTGATAACGACGGACCTTACTGTTCAGGCGAGGCCATACATTTGTCAGCCCATGGTCAAAGCGGTGCTACCTACAGTTGGACAGGACCTAACGGATTCACTTCCACCGAGCAAAATCCCATTATCAATAATGCTACAGTCGAAATGTCAGGTTCCTACACCTGCACTATCACCCTTGCCGGCCAATCAAGCAGCAACCCCACCGAAGTCATCGTCAGTGCCATACCTGAACCGACGGCATCAGCACAGTCAACATACGTCAACTACGGTTCCACCACACAACTCAACGTCGACCCAGGCGTGCAAGGTACTTTCAGTTACCATTGGGAACCTGAAGACATGGTCACAGACCCTAACATTCAGAACCCAACGACCGTAGCGCTCACCAGCACGCAACAATTCACCGTCACCGTCATCAACACTAACGGCGGCAGCCATTGCACTGGTTTCGACGACATCACCATTGAAGTTGGTTCAGGCCTCACCGCCACCGCCTCTGCCGACGAATATACCCTCTGCGAAGGCGAATCGACTACGCTACACGCCTACCCGACAAACGGCACAGGCAATTACTCCTACAGTTGGGAGCCTGCCGAATTGCTCAACAACGCCAACATCCAAAACCCAGTGGCTTCACCAAGCGTTGGCACCAACACCTTCACCTGCCATGTAAGCGACGGCATGGTGACCCGCGATGCCAATGTCGTAATTTTGGTTCACCCCAATGCAGAACCATATCATATCTATGACTCAATCTGTCCTGGCGACACCTATTATTTCAACGGAGTGCCATACACAACCGCAACTGAGACATCCTACATGGACCACACACCATTCGGCTGCGACAGCCTCGTTTACCTCCATCTTACACTAAACCAATCCCACAACATTCCGCTCACTGTCGACGACTGCGACGAATATCCATGGCCTTCGATGGGCAGACCTTATACGAACTACACTTTCAACGGCAACCCTGTCACCGACGAGACCCTTTCCATGACCGGCACATACCAAAGAACCTATGAAAGCATGTACGGATGCGACAGTGTCGTCACAATTAACACGACATTCGATTATACGCCAAACCCAACAACCATTGAACCTGCCGATGAAAGCAACCCAACCGGCCACTGGGTCATTACGTCAACCGAGTTCCAAATCAACTCCTACAAATTCGCTCTCAGCGAAAGCGCACATCCTGCCACTTGCAACTGGGATTCCGTCCAATGGAGTTGCTCTGTCGACTGGCCTTTAGAGCCTTACAATGGTGGCAAGGGCGTCAACGTGTATGTTTTGGACTACATCGCCGACACAGTATGGCTTACTGCAAAGGTCATCAACAAATGCGCCCCACAAGGCGTTGAACGTAAATACTGGCTCATCAGCTCATTCTACGGGGTGGAAGAACAGTGCGAAAATCCAGTCAAGGTCAACATCGTTCCAAACCCAAACAATGGCGAAATGACCTTGGGTTTCGACCATCTCACCGGCAAAGTCAGCATCAAGGTTTACGACATGAAGGGCACGCTGATTGACAACTTCGAAACTTTCAACGGCATCGGTTCAAACAGCATGAAATATTACATGAAAGCCCATGGCAATGGCATATACTTCTTTGTCATCTCGGCCAAGGAAGGCACCGTGACGAAGAAAGTTGTCGTGGCACAATAAACTCATTCCAGAGTATAACACGATACTTTGTCCGAATCAAACGGGACAAAAAGGCTGCTCATACGGGCAGCCTTTTCCGTATGCTGAAACATCGGGGAATGAAAAAACGAAAAAAAAAAGCATTTTTCCATAAAAGTTCAAAATATATTCCTATATTTGTCGGTTGATTTATTATGGATTATTACATAATCAAGAAAACACCTTTGGAAATCAATTAAATAAACGTTTATTAAATACTTTATCACATGAACAGGATCGCGAAACTTCTCTTAATCGGCGCCATGCTGCTGACATTGCCGATGCGGTATTTTGCACAGAATTCAAGGACGGTCTACAATCAGGAGACAATTGAATTTGACATTACAGACATTGACCTCTTCGATGAACGCGTCTTTTTCATCTACAACCTTGTCAACGACAGTCGTTTCGATGTCAAGGCAAGCGAAGAAGACGGCATTTTCCTCATCAATGCCAGCGAGGCCTTTGAAGGCATGAATTTGGAAGACAGTTTCTTAGAATTCTGTCATCAGGACAATGCTGCCTTCAGACAGATGGATAAGGCAGTAGCCGCTGATGTAGCCTGCGAATACAAGGCCCTTATCCCGTCAGAGATGTTTGCATCGCTGATGATGGACTATTACATCAGGTCGAGACAAAACAACACTTGTGCCAATGCCGATCCTTTCTGCACCGACAATGGCCAATATCAATTCCCTGCCGGCGTAAATGCCGGTTCTGGCGAAGCCGGCCCGAGCTACAATTGCCTATCCACTACGCCCAACCCCGCCTGGTATTATATGAGAATAGCCACCCCTGGCAACATCAACATCTATATGTACAGCACCCCATCACACGACATCGACTTCTGCTGCTGGGGACCATTTGACGATCCTGTCACACCTTGTCCGAATGGCTTGACTGCCAACAAGGTAGTGAGTTGCAGCTATTCCGCTTCAGCTACCGAAAACTGCATCATTCCCACTACAGCACAAACTGGCGAATACTATATTCTTGTCATCACCAATTACTCAAACTCTGCCTGCAACATCACCTTCAGTAAAACAGGCGGCACAGGCACCACAGACTGCGGCATCATGCCTCCACTGGTTGATAACGACGGCCCTTATTGCGTTGGTGAAACCATCCATTTGACTGCTAATTCAAACGGACAATCCGGTGCTACTTTCAGCTGGACAGGTCCAGGAGGATTCTCCTCAACCCAGCAAAACCCGACCCGCACGAACTGCACCATGGCCATGTCAGGAACCTACACCTGCACCATTTCATTAAACGGCCAAACCAATAATGCAACGACTGAAGTCGTCATCAATCCACAGCCGACGGCTAATTTCAATTTCACATCAGTCTGTAAAGGCACGCCAACCCAATTCACGAACACTTCCACCAACAACCCATCGGGACAGCCGATGACATACCAATGGAACTTTGGCGATGGCGGCACTAGCACCGAGCAGAACCCATCGCACACTTACTCGCAAGCCGGCAACTACACCGTTCAACTCACCGTCAGAAATCCTAACGGAACGTGCTCCAGTCAAAAGCAGCAGACCGTTCCCGTTTATGCAGCTCCTACCGCTTCAGCCACAGCTCAGCCAACCACTGTCATGTATGGCGGCACAGCACAACTTTCAGCTAGCGCCGGTACAGCAGGCACATTCAACTTCCTCTGGGAGCCAGCCGACAAG
>CALGBV010000196.1 GCA_937884015.1 uncultured Bacteroidales bacterium | reverse complement strand
GTTTGTTCCGCTGAATTCATCGAGGCTGATTTCTCCCGATTCGGTCCAAGTCCAGGAGCCTTGCGAGAGGTCGCAGGTGAGCGGCAGCCATGAAGCGGTTGTCGGGTCAATGCCATCGTAATTGTTTGAGAAATAGACTTCAATGTCAGGACCATTGTAGTTCATGGCACTTCTGAAGTTCAGGACGACATTGGTGTATGCTTCAATGTCGAAGGCAGGAGAAATCAGCCAGTCTTCGTTGATGCCGTCGTTGTAGGCGTTCATGTAGGCGTAGTGGTTGTTGTCGTGTTCGGCAATCGTCCATTCGCTTTCGCCTTCCATGCTGACTTGTGTCCAGCCGTTCCAATCGCCTTCCCAATCTTGGTTGAAGATGATGACCACGTCGTCGCGGATGATGTATTCGGCACTGACAACGGCGCTGTTGTTGTAGCCTTCCTTTTCGGCGTAGGCCCAAATGGTCATGTCTTCGTCGACGGTGATGGCTTCGGTGTATTCAGTCCAAGGACCTTCTGCAGACTCAAGGCTGTAGAAGATTTCGGCTTCAGGAGTAGCACAGGTGATGGTGACATCCTGAGCTTCATAGAAAGTACCGGCAGCAGGGCAGAAGACTGGAGTGCTAACCGTTGGATCGCCACCTTGACCCTTGATGAAGATGTCTAAGTAGAAATTGTAATCGCTGCCATTGCCATTTGTCATGTTCGATGTTGAGTAGGCACCGAAATTGTAGGATGCATTCATCGCAACGGCACGGGTGTCAACGTTTTGGTTGATGATGGTGAAACCAGTGTAACCAGGAACCATAGCTGCCGAATCACTTGCAGTGGTTTGGGCAATCATCCAGGCCGTGTTGTCGCCGTTGGTGGCGAAATTGGTGCCTGAAGTGTAGCCGAGCATATTGCCGCTAGCATTGGTGAAGGTGTAGGTGGAACCATCGAAACCAACTGTCCAAGCATAAACGGCTTCTTCATTAGCAGCATTAAAAGCACAGGGTAAGGTGCCACCAGCTTTACCACATTCCACAGCAATTTTTAAGGATGGGAAGGCTTCTGTATCAGGCTCCTCAAAAGTTAAAGTGCCGTGCTTCATAAAGTCCAGTTGTTCAAAAGCACAATCATAACGCTCAGGATAAGATAAGGCGTATTGGATAGGCAGACGCATATCTGGCTCACCTAATTGAGCAATAACACTACCATCGCAGAATTCTACCGCACTATGAACTACACTTTGAGGATGAACTACAACGCTAATCTTTTCGTAAGGCATATTGAAAAGCCAATGTGCTTCAATTACTTCCAGACCCTTGTTAGCCAAGGTAGAAGAATCAACAGTAATCTTCTTACCCATGGACCAATTAGGATGATTTAAACATTGAGCCAAGGTTACATTTTCTAAATCACTACGTTTTTTACCGCGGAACGGTCCACCACTAGCAGTAATCAGAAGACGCTTAACTTCGTTTTCACGCCCCCCGCGCAAGGATTGGAAAATAGCAGAATGTTCGCTATCCACAGGAGTCAGGCTTACACCTGCTTCTTTGATTGCGCTCATTACAAGGCTACCACCTGCAACAAGTGTTTCCTTATTAGCCAATGCTATATGCTTGCCTTTTTTTATAGCAGCCATTGTGGGTCGAAGACCAGCATAGCCAACCATGGATGCAAGAACAGTATCAA
>CALGBV010000195.1 GCA_937884015.1 uncultured Bacteroidales bacterium | reverse complement strand
CTCGGCCTGACCGATGAGGAAATTCGCAGTTATTTCACCGGTCCGGCGCATCTGCCTTGGCACCGTATGCAGAACATCGACCGCTGGGGCGGTCCTTTGCCGATGTCGTGGCTCGAAAATCAGAAGGCCTTGCAAAAGCAGATTGTTGCCCGTGAGCGTGAACTCAACATGAAGCCCGTGCTGCCGGGTTTCGCAGGTCATGTGCCGGCTTGCATCACAAGGATTTATCCCGATGCGCCTTTGGCTTCGTTGGGCGATTGGGCTGGTTTCGACAGCATCTGCTGGTGCAAGTTCCTCGATCCGATGTCGCCTTTATACACTGAAATCCAGCAGAAATTCATCGGTGAAGAGACGGCCATGTTCGGCACCGACCACATCTATGGCATCGATATTTTCAATGAAATGATTCCGCCGAGCTGGGAGCCTGATTATCTGGGCCGTGTCAGTCGTCAGGTGTATGAATCGCTTGCCGCCGCCGACCCCGATGCGCGTTGGTTGCAGATGACTTGGCTATTCTGGAACGAACGCCAGTATTGGGAAGTCGACAACCGCATTGAGGCGTATATCACTTCATTTCCGAAGGAAAAGCAGCTTTTACTCGACTATTATTGCGACCGTCAGCCGGTGTGGGAGCGTACGGATTCCTATTACGGCGTGCCTTACATTTGGTGCTATTTGGGCAATTTTGGCGGCAATTCAATGTTGGTCGGAAACATCGACACCATCAACGCAAGGATTGAACGCGCTTTCGACAAGGGTGGCGACAATTTCTGTGGCATTGGCTCCACTTTGGAAGGTTTCGACTGCAATCCGTTCATGTACGAATATGTCTTCGAAAAGGCTTGGACGGGCGATTTGCACACCGATAAGGAAGCTTGGATTGAAAAACTCGCCGACCAACGCGCCGGAAAGGAAGACCCAAACATGCGCGAAGCATGGAAACTCTTGGCCGATAGCGTCTACAACTGGCCTTCAACGCCTGGCCAGTGCGTGATGGTCAACGCACGGCCAACGATGGGTGCCTATCATCAGTATTATGTCAATCCGCGCTACAGATACAATAATCTCGATTTACTGAATGTCTTGGACAAACTGCTTGCCGTCGACAGCGACAGTCGCACCTTGCATTTCGATGTGGTGAACGTCACACGCCAAATGTTAGGCAATTATTTCAGCGATTTGCAAAAGGAATATGTGGCGGCATACAAGGATGGCGATTATGAAAAACTGCATGAAAACGAAGCCATTATGACTGAAATCCTTGATGATTTGGATACCTTGCTAAACACCGAGAGTGCATTTTTAGTCGGCAAATGGATTGCCGATGCGCGCGCCATCGGCATCACCGATGAGGATAAGGATTATTTTGAGAGCAATGCCCGCAACCTTATCACTACTTGGGGTGTGGAAGATGGTTTGCTCAACGAATACGGCAGTCGCTCATGGGCCGGTTTGACCAAGACTTATTATGCCTACCGTTGGAAAGAATTCTTCAAGGATGTGAATGCTGCCATCGAAGCCAATGTGCCGTTTGATGAAGAGGCTTACCACAAGCACATTTGTGAATACGAAGGTAAATGGTGGCGCGAACGCCTCTATGAGTTCAATGCCGAACCTGTCGGCGATGGAAAAGCCATTGCTAGAGAAATCGCTGACAAATATCGGGAGAGACTGGTGGAAAGATATTCGGGAGAATGAAAAATGTTTTTTCTTTTGTCAAGAATTAGAGAAATCGAAGATTCGACGTAGTCAATTGGAGATTGTTTCTACGATTCAGCTCTACTTGAAATTTGCGCTTCGCGCCGGAATTAGAGAATAGCATGTTGCGGAATATTGTTCTCAAATTCAAAGGTGCGCTTGCGCACAGGATCTCCGTACCCTATTGTCCATTACATCCGTCAGGTTTCTAAAATTCTCTAATTCTTGATAATAAAAGATTTATAAGTCTATTTTTTCTTGAATAATCTCGACAATTCCTTACACAAACCACTCCACCACAGCGCGACGCTGGTAGTTTTTCTCCAATTCCGTCTTGTGGTAATTGTAGTTCGGGTCGTCGAAATGCTTGGCGTGGGTCGGACATTTCTTGACACAGGCTCCGCATTTAATGCAAATGCCCGTTACTTCCGCTACGTTTTCCGGGTTTATGGAGCCCATCGGGCAGACCTTCACGCACAAGCCGCATTTCACGCAATCCTCTGAAGTCAAAGGCTTTACCTTGCGGATGTCGAAACTGTTCTGCTGGGCATCTTTTGGTTGATAATGTTGCCGATATGGATATGGCACGCCTTTGATTTGTGGCTTCGAAA
>CALGBV010000194.1 GCA_937884015.1 uncultured Bacteroidales bacterium | reverse complement strand
GGCGACGAGGACGACTTCTACTGCGTGCCGAACTGGAAGAACGGCGGCGACATCTACACGCGCGGCAGTTGGGCCATCAAACCGACCTTGCGTTACGCGCAGCGTTATAAGTTCAACGGTTCGTTGGCTTTGGGCTTCGCCGTGAACAAAATCGGCACGGAAGGCGCGCCCGACTACAGGAAAAGCAACGATTTCAAGGTGGTATGGTCGCACAAGCAGGATCCGAAAGCGCATCCGCGCCACAGTTTTTCGGCTGATGTGAATGTCATGAGCTCGAATTACAACCAGTATAATGCCAACACGGCAACAGACTATCTGAGCAACACGTTCAAATCGAGCATCGCCTATCAGACCAATTTCGGCGGCAAGGTCTATTTGACCCTTAATGCCGGCCACAGCCAGAACACAATGACGCGCCAGATAACGGTTTCGTTGCCCGAAATCACGCTTTCAGCCAACCGAATCTACCCTTTGCAGAAAGTCGGAAAGCAAGGCAAAAAGCACTGGTACAAGGATTTGAACATCAACTATTCGATGAATGCGAAGAACTACATCACCGGCATCGACACGGTGCTTTTCCCGCATGAATGGTACAAGGACCTGGAGGAATGGTCGAAAAACATGCAGATGGGCGTAAAACATAGCGTGCCTATCAATCTGCCAATCAAGCTGTTCAAGCATATCAACTGGACTACTTCGGCCTCGTTCAATGACTATATGTATTTCTCGCATATTGAGCAATCGTGGATGCATGACACTGATTCGACGGGTCATTTGCAATATGACACTATCCGCGGTTTCCGCAATTTGGTCGATTTCAACGTGTCGAGCAATCTCACGACAAAGGTTTACGGCATGGTCAATTTTGCCAAAGGCCCGATTCGTGCCATCCGCCATGTGTTCACCCCGACCATCGGCTTCACCTACACGCCTGATTTCAGCGCACCGGTATGGGGAGCCTACGGGCGCTATATTGATGCAGCAGGTGTTGAGCAGGTCTACAATATGTTTACAGGGGCGTTGTTCGGCTCGCCGTCGAAAAACAGTTCGGGCAGAATCACTTACAATTTTGCCAACAACCTGGAAATGAAGGTGCCGTCGAAATCGGATACCATCACGGGCTTAAAAAAGGTTGTCTTGTTGGAATCGCTCAATTTCAGCGGAAATTACGACTTGATGCAGGATTCGCTGAATATGTCGAACCTGTCGGTCAGTGCGCGAACCACCTTGTTTAAGAAGCTGAACATCCAGTACAGCAGCGTCTGGGACCCATACGCCACCGATGAGAACGGAAGACGCATCAACCGTTTCGAAATCGTTGAAAACCACCGTCTTTTCCACAAGAACAATTCGGCCTGGAATTTCAGTATCAGTTATTCGCTCAACCAAAGCACGGTTGACAAGTGGCGGAAAAAGAAGACCAATGCAACGGATTTCAATACGGACATTGCCAACCGCGCCGCCAATTCGCCAAATGTCACTGACGGTGAGTTGCTCGACATCATGGGCAATCCGAATGCCTACGTCGACTGGACCACGCCTTGGTCGCTGAGTTTCAGCTATAACTTGCGTTATTCCTCTTCGCTGACCTACGCCAGGATTTTGGGCATCGCCACCAACCAGACGGTGCAGACGCTGAGCGTCAACGGCGACATCAGCATCACGCCGAAATGGAAAATCACCTTCAACACGGGTTGGGACTTCACCAATCATGGCCTTTCCTACACTTCCATCAACATCTACCGCGACCTCCACTGCTGGGAAATGCGTTTCAGCTGGATTCCTATCGGCAACTACAAGAGCTGGAATTTCACCATCAACGTAAAGGCCCAGGCCTTGCAAGACTTGAAATTGACGAAGAAGAAGGACTATCGTGACTACTAGAAATTGTTTTGATTTACTTTCGGTCAATTATCCTCTTTTCGATTCCATTGGAAATATTTACAGGTTTGCCAGAATTTGGTGGAACGTAAAGACGCACGGCCGTGCGTCTCTACATGCCACAAGCAATAGTTAATAAAACAATTTCATAGAGTTTAAAATAATCGCCGGAATGTATCACGAACACCAAAAAATGTTACTTTTGCCCCCAAATTCATTTATTCATTAATCACTAAATTCAAATCACTATGAAAAAAGTTTTACTTCTTTTAGCAGCAGTTGTTTTCAGTTTTGGTCTGAAAGCACAGTGCCCTCATTCTGAGGCTATTGATTTTACGGCAACCGATTGTCACGGTACCGAAGTCCATTTGTTCGACATTCTCGATGGTGGCCAAAGTGTCCTCATCGACTTCTTCTACACCACTTGTGGTCCTTGTAATCAGGCCGCACCAAAAGTTGCTGAAGCTTACACCCGTCTTGGTTGTAACATGCACGATGTGTTCTTTATGGAAATCAGCACTTCCGATGGTGATGCTGCTTGCCAGAATTGGTGCAATACTTATGGTATCGAATATCCTACCATAAGCACAGCTGGTGGTGGCCATGACATCTGCTCACAATACGGAATCACCGCTTTCCCAACCGTAATCCTCATCACCCCAGACCATCATATTGTCATCAACGACTTGTGGCCTATCAACAATTCGCAGACTATCGTCGACCAACTTGCTCCTTACGGCATTGAGGAACACGACTGCGATGCTCCTGTTGCCGACCCACAGGTTGAAATCACCGTTGGCGAAGTCACTGCAACAACCGTTGAGGCTACCTTCACACCTAATGCCGACTGCGCTTCCTTCTGGTATATGATTGGCACCGAAAGCGAAATGGCAATGTGGCAGCAGATGATGGGTGCAACCCTCGAACAGCTCGTTCAGATGTGGGGCATTCAGGCAGCTGAAACAACCGATTATACATGGACCGAACAGCAGCCAGCTACCGAATACACCATTTATGTTGTTCCTGCCGATGCTGATGGCAACACTTACGAAGTGATTACTGAGAAAGCCACCACCCTCACGCAAGGCGGCACGGGCGAAGCTCTCGTTGAACTCACCGTTGACCTGATTTCAAACACCGAAGCAACCATCAGTGCAGTTCCGAATTCCGAAGTCGCAGAATATCACTATGGCTTCATTACCGTTGACTATTACAATGAAATTGGTGAAGAAGCAGCTGCCGATGTCATCCGTGAAGACGGTTTCCCGGCTTACGAACCGGAAAGCTTCACATGGACTAACCTTGAACCAAGCGTCTATTACTATGCACTTGGCACAGCTAAGAATGCTGAGGATGTGTGGGGCGCAACGGCATTGGTCGAAGTCTTCACCGATGTTGATGGCGTTATTGAATCAGTCAACACCTACGCTGTATATCCAAACCCAGCCAACGATTTCATCACCGTTTCCGGCGAAGGTCTCAACAAGGTGAGCGTTTACAATGCACTGGGTCAGATGATTGACGAATTTGTTACGGAAGGTGCTGAATGTAAGATTGCTACTGCAAGCTACGAAAACGGCATCTATTTCCTGAAAGTCAACAATGGCGCAGCCGTCAGATTTGTCGTGACACATTAATTTCTTTGACGGTTAGACTAATTTGACAATTAGACATAGGGACTGGAGAAACGACGTTTTTTCAGTCCCTTTTTTAAAAGTCAATTAGTCCATAAAAACCATTAGTCAAAGATTACAGTTAATACGATGAGATTTCCGTCCCCGCCTTCGCGAGGAGGACGGCGGAAATGACGGCCTTCAGGAAGAAGCCGTCAAAGAGTCTAAATGTCCAAAAAGTCAAAAAATCCCATGAACATCCTCATTATCCATTCCTCTTTTCAGAACGAAGCATTTGTGCGTTCGGAATATGCAGAACTTATGCGTATGCTTGAAAACGAATTTCAGGCACAGTTCACCATTTTAGGCGACGATGAAAAAGCCGTCAGCCAATGGAAAGGCTCCCATGCCACACCTGATTTCGTAATGACGGCCACGGGCGGCGTCGAAAACCTTTTCACGCGTATTCTGCCCAATCTCAATTCCGACATCAAGATTATCGCTGACGGGCGCAACAACTCGCTTGCCGCCGCCTTGGAAATACTTTCTTTTTTGAAAAGTAATTGTAGAAGCGGAAAAATCATTCACGGCAGCAACGAAGAGATTGTGAAAGGTGTCAGACCCGAGTTGAAACTATTGCAGGGTGTCCGCATCGGATGTTTCGGCCAACCTTCCGACTGGCTGATTGACAGCAATGTAAACCGCGGAACGATTGCAAACAAATACGGCATCACTGTCGTTGACATCAGTTTGGGCAGGCTGATTGATGAAATCAATGCTGCTGATAAAGCGGAAGCTGTCAAGGTTGCACAATCGTGTACGGGGAAAGCCAAAGCTATTGTCGAACCCTCATGCGAAGATATGCTGAAGGCGGCGAAGACCTATCTTGCCATCAAGAAAATCTGTACGGAAGAAGGCCTTTCTGCAATGACTATCCGCTGCTTCGACATTGTAAATGCTTGCGGAACGACAAGCTGCCTTGCCCTTGCCCTGCTCAACGATGAAGGCATTGTGGCAGGTTGCGAAGGCGATATGCAGACCCTCATCACTATGATTCTGGCGCAGCGTCTATGCGGCGAAAAGGCTTTCATGGCCAATCCGTCAATGCTGCGTGATGACCGTTCCTTGCTGGCGCACTGTACTGTACCGCTTTCAATGTGCGAAAACATCACCTTGCGTTCGCATTTCGAGTCGTCGATTGGTGTTGCCATTCAGGGAGATTTGCCATGCACCGACTATACCTTGCTGAAATGGGGTGGCGATAAGCTCGATCGATTCTTTGTTACTGAGGCACAGGCTTTGCCAATTGAGTACAGTAATCATTTCTGCCGTACGCAAATACAGCTCAATGCAAACCTGAAGAACTATTTGCTGAATAAAACCATTGGCAACCATCAGGTCATCATCAGAGGCCGTCATGCTGAGGAAATCAGGAAATTCATGCAGGAGAATGGGGTGGAGGAAGTGAATTAAATGGTCTTCTTTAATGCAATCCTAAACGTAGTTCCTTGATTGACAACGGAATTCTTGACGAAAATCTTTCCTTTGTGGTATTCTTCGATGATGCGTTTGGCCAATGACAAGCCCAAGCCCCAGCCGCGTTTCTTGCTTGTGTAGCCCGGGTTGAAGACTTGCTTCCATTTCGATTTTGTAATGCCTTTACCTGTGTCGCTCAGGTCGATGATGATTTGTCCGTCTTCTTCAAACAGGTCTAAGGTGATTTTTCCATGGTCGCCCATGGCATCGATGGCGTTTTTGGTGAGGTTTTCCAAAACCCAGCGGAAAAGCGATGGTATCAGCGGCACGATGAGTTCGTCGTCGGGCATGTTGATTTCGAACTCGAATTTCTTTGAGAAGCGCTTTTGGAGATAATCCATTGTGTCCCAAACCAGTGCAATGATGTTTGTCGGCTCAAGCACAGGCACTGAACCGATTTTCGAGAAGCGGTCGGCAACGATTTGCAGTCGCTCGATGTCTTTCTCCATTTCGTTAGTCCCGACAAATGGTTCTTCCTGCATCTTCATCAGTTCAATCCAACCCATGAGCGATGAAAGCGGCGTGCCGAGTTGGTGCGCAGTCTCCTTGGCCATGCCGGCCCACACTTGGTTTTGTTCCGAACGGCGTGCATAACTGAAAAGCATGTAGGCAATGAAGAGGAACAAGGCCACAACAACTATCAGAATGATAGGGTAGTAGCGCATCTGGTTGATGAGGTCGGAAGTGCGGTAGAAAACGTAGGTTTTGCCTTTGTCGATGGACTCAACCTCAATGGGCTGGTTTTCATCGCGCATGGCTGCAAGTTGCTTTTCGACATAATCGCCGTTTTGCATCAAGGTGGAGTCTAAGTTGCCGTAACTGATGATTTTCGTCAGATCTTCATTCATGACGATGACCGGTGCGCCAACCGAATTGGTCGTGATGTCGTTCATAAAACCATCGAACATCTCATCCAAAACAGCCTTTAACTCGGTGTAAATCAGCGATTCGTTGTAATACAGCCATTGCACTTCGGTAAAACCGGTATTGATTTTTATTGGCTCGAATTTCGAGTAGGCTTGTTTCATTTCATCATCGAAATACGTTTTGCCTTCTTGCGATGCAGGCAAGTTGCTCGAAAACATGATATTGTCATGGTTGTCGGTAATGACAAGTGGAATGCTGATGTTGTTCCGGATGATGTCTAAATAAATGCCAGTGTTGTCATTTCGGCTGAAATCGAGCACTTCGTGATAAGCTTTGGCAAGCAGTTCTACGCGGAGTTGTTCTTGTTCGCTGACATCGCCGAAAAACTCTTCGGTATACTTCATCATCAGCGCATGCTGCTCCATGGCTTCGGCCCACAGCCTCACCTGATTGCTTTCCTGCCGCGCAATGGATTTCACCAGATTGTTGGTGTACCACAGCGAAGCGCCTACAATCAGCAAGGCGAAAACGGCCAAAATCCATTTCCAATGCTTTTTCTTTGTATAGAGATTCGCTTTCACGATATGATAAACGTGGTCCAGTCCGCTTTATTGCTTTATGCGGCATGACTTTAGATTTCTTTTCTCATGCGGGCGACGGGGATACCCAACTGTTCCCTGTATTTCGCCACGGTGCGGCGTGCAATCGGATAGCCTTTGTCTTTCAGGATTTCCATCAGGGCCTCGTCGGTCATGGGCTTTTTCTTGTCTTCTTCGTCAACGCAATCTTGTAAAATCCGCTTGATTTCGCGTGTCGAAACTTCTTCGCCTTCGGTGTTAGTGATGCCTTCGCTGAAGAAGAATTTCAGCAGGAAAACACCATAAGGCGTTTGGACGTATTTGCTGTTCGCCACGCGTGAAATGGTGGAAATGTCAAGTTCGACTTTGTCAGCTATGTCCTTCAGAATCATTGGTTTCAACTTTGTTTCATCGCCTGTCAGGAAAAACTCTCGTTGTTTGTCGATGATGGCTTTCATAGTGATGTAAAGCGTCTTCTGCCGTTGCTGGATGGAACCGATGAACAGCTTTGCGGAATCGATTTTCTGCTTGACGAACTGCACGGCTTCCTGCATACGGGGGGTGTCTTTGTAGTTGGAATATTCTTCCAGCATGTTGATGTATTCCTTGCTCACGCGCAATTCGGGCATGTTGCGGCTCTCCAACGAAAGTTCGATGATGTTGTCCTTGACGTAAACATAGAAATCAGGGGTGATGTAATGTGAGTTTTTCGTTCCGGTCGATGAGGTGTCGCCAGGTTTAGGATTGAGTTTCAGAATCTCATCGATGGCGGCTTTCAGTTGCTGGTTGCTGACTTCCAGTTTCTTGACAATCTTGTCGTAATGTTTCTTGGTAAACTCTTCGAAACAGTCTTTTACGACGGTGATGGCCAGACTGTAGTCATCGAAGGGATTGTCTTCCTGAAGCCTTTCCAACTGGATGAGCATACATTCCTGAAGGTCGCGTGCGGCGATGCCAGGCGGGTCGAGTTCCTGCACGATGGCAAGCACTTCCGCGACTTCTTCCTCTGTCGCTTCAATGTTTTGGGTGAAAATCAGGTCGTCGACAATTTCTGAGACCTTACGGCTCATGTAGCCGTTATCATCAAGATTACCAATGATATAGGCACCTAAAATCTCCTGTTTCTCGGTCAGCTCGCGGTAACCAAGCTGCTGCAACAGATACTCTTGGAAAGAAGTTTCGCTCGAAATTGGCGTTTCGTAGTCTTCATCATCGCTGCTGCGGTTGTTGGCTTGCAATTTATAGGAATAGTCGTCGATGTCTTCGTCTTGGAGGTAATCTGTGATGTCGAATTCTTCTTTCTCGTCGAAAGCGGGTTCTTCTTCGCTTTCATTATATTCCTCGTTTTCAGCATCTTCACCATTGTCGTTGTCTTCATCGGCAACAGATTCGTTGTCTTCAAATTCTTCGTTTTCGCTGGCATCTTCCAAAGCCGGATTGGCCTCGATTTCTTCCTTGATGCGTTGTTCGAGTTCAATAATAGGGAGTTGCAGCAGTTTCATAAGCTGAATCTGCTGAGGCGAAAGTTTCAGTTCCTGCCTTTGGGTCTGTGTCAGTTTCTGATTCGACATCGTTTTTCGTTTTTTGTAGGGACGCACCGCGTGCGTCCGTCTGTAGAGACGCGATTTCGCGTCTAATATGAAAAAATTGAAATTATGAATAGAGACGCGATGAATCGCGTCTCTACCATAAAATTATCATTAATACAAGCAATTCTTAGGTGTACGAGGGAAGGCGATGACGTCGCGGATGTTGGTCATGCCGGTAACGAACAGGATAAGACGCTCGAAGCCAAGGCCGTAGCCTGAATGAGGCACGGAACCGAAACGGCGGCTGTCCAGATACCATTGCATCGATTCTTCCGGAATGCCGACTTCGTGCATACGGTCCAGAATCTTGTTGATATCGGTTTCGCGTTCCGAACCGCCAATGATTTCGCCGATGCCAGGGAAGAGCACGTCCATGGCGCGGACGGTCTTGCCGTCTTCGTTCTGTTTCATGTAGAAGGCCTTGATTCCCTTTGGATAGTCGGTCAGGATGACTGGCTTCTGGAAGTGCTTTTCAACGAGGTAGCGTTCGTGTTCCGACTGCAGGTCGATGCCCCAACCCGTAACAGGATACTGGAACTTGCCTTTCTTGTTGTAGTTGCAGTTGCGGAGGATGTCGACGGCTTCGGTGTAGGTCAGGCGGACAAAGTCGTTTGCGAGGACGAAACGCAGCTTGCTGATGAGTTCCATCGACTTTTCTTCTTCCTTCTTGCCTTTTTCTTCTTCCTGCAAACGTTTGCTAAGGAACTGAAGGTCGTCCATGCAGTTGTCCAAAGCATACTGAATCAAGTATTTCAGCATTTCTTCAGCCAGATCCATGTTGTCGTTGATGTCGAAGAAAGCGACTTCAGGTTCAATCATCCAGAACTCAGCCAAGTGGCGGGGAGTGTTTGAATTTTCGGCGCGGAAAGTAGGGCCGAAGGTGTAAATCTTGCCCAAAGCGGTTGCTGCCAGTTCGCCTTCCAGCTGGCCCGAAACGGTCAAGTTAGTAGGCTTGCCGAAGAAGTCCTGCTTGTAGTCGACCTTGCCTTCTTCATTGCGTGGCGGGTTTTCCATGTCCAAAGTGGTCACTTGGAACATTTCGCCGGCTCCTTCACAGTCTGATGCGGTAATCAACGGCGTATGGATGTTGACAAAACCTTTGCTGTTGAAGAACTGGTGGATGCCGAACACCATGGCGTGACGGATGCGCATGACGGCACCAAAGGTGTTGGTGCGGAAACGCAGGTGAGAGATGTCGCGCAAGAACTCCAATGAGTGTTTCTTCGGCTGCAAAGGATATTCGTCAGGGTTGGCGGGGCCGAAAAGTCCGATTTCCTTGACGGAAAACTCCACGTTTTGTCCGCTTCCCATCGATTCGACGAGCTTGCCGGTAGCCCAAAGTGATGCGCCAGCGTGCATCAAGGCGAGCTTTTCTTCCGGAATCACGTTCAAATCGATGACCAATTGCAGGTTGTTGATGGTTGAACCATCGTTCAAGGCAATGAATGCCACGTTTTTGCTGCCGCGCTTGTTGCGCACCCAGCCCATTACAGTAATCTCATTGTCAGATGCTTGCATCTGCAAGGCTTGCTTTATCTCTACTCTTTTCACGATTGTAAGTTTTTTATTCTTGATTTAATCTGCAAAGGTAGGTAAAAAAGAAGAATAAAAAGCACTATTTTTGCACAATCAAAATTTTGCATCCTCATGTTCAACCTCAAATCGTGGTTTTCTACTTTATCCGAGCCGCTCATTATCAGCGGTCCATGCAGTGTGGAGTCGGAAGAGCAGCTTCTGACCACGGCTCGTGGTTTGGCCGGGATTCCGGCGGTGAAAGTGCTTCGCGGCGGCATCTGGAAACCGCGCACGCGCCCCGAGGCGTTTGAGGGCAGGGGAGAAGAAGGCCTGAAATGGCTCCTGAAAGCGAAAAAGGAAACAGGTCTTCCTACGGCAACCGAAGTCGCCACGCCCGAACATGTCGAACTTGCCTTGAAGTATGATGTCGATGCGCTTTGGATTGGTGCCCGCACGGTGGTCAATCCGTTTTCGGTGCAACAGTTGGCCGATGCCTTGAAAGGCAGCGATGTGCCCGTCTTCATCAAAAATCCAGTTTCGCCTGACTTGAAACTATGGCTGGGTGCCTTCGAGCGTTTCCAGAAGGCAGGTTTGCAGTATCTGGCTGCCATTCACCGTGGCTTTCAGCATTACAAGGAGACGCCTTACCGCAATTTCCCGATGTGGGAGATTCCCATCGAACTGACACAAACCTTGAATGTGCCTGTCATTACTGACATAAGCCATATTTGCGGCTGTCGGGAACTGTTGCAGCAGACGGCGCAAAAGGCCGTCGACTTGGCTTCGGATGGCTTGATGATTGAGTGCCATTGCTGTCCCGACGAGGCTTTGACTGATGCAAGGCAGCAAATCACACCTGCCGAATTGCACACCTTATTAATTAATATAGTGCATCGTGCCAAAAAATCGGGCAATGTGGAACGCGACCTCGCCGACTTGCGCAGCGAAATCGATGACATCGACAGCGAACTGCTGCAGTTGCTCTCGCGCCGCATGGATGTCAGTGCGCAAATTGGCGCTTACAAGAAAAAGAATAACGTCACGGTTGTGCAGATGGATAGATGGAAAAAAATCCTTGCCGACCATATCGCCACAGGAAAAGACATTGGTCTGAGCGAAGAACTCGTCGTTTCGGTTTTTGAAGCCATACATCAGGCTTCCATCAAGCGGCAAAGCGACATCCTTGATAAATGAAAAAAGCCCGCATCCCTGCGGACTTTTCTGAAGTAGTTATTCTTAAAATAGTATTTTTGTTGATTAAAAGGTGATGCAAAAATATAGCGACGGGCCAAATGCACCAAGAAAAACCATCTCCAATATCTACACATTTCTCAACAAAATCTTTGTAATATGTTTTATATCAATAATTTGAAATTGGAAAACTGAAATATCGTTTTGGAGATTTTTGTTGTGATTATTTGCCTTGTTGAATGTAAAAAATGGCTTTTGGCTATAGCTAATGGCCAATAGCCAAAAGCAACATTTCGTAGGTGGTAATAATTTTATTCTTATTTTTGCAGCCACAAATTAAAACATAAATAATGAACAGCAAATTGTTAGATAAAGATCTTCCGTATCTGGTAGCCGACATGGGTCTTGCTGCATGGGGAAGAAAGGAAATCGAAGTTTCCGAACACGAAATGCCAGGCCTTATGGCGCTGCGAAAGAAAGACGTTCAGGAAAAACCTTTGAAGGGTGCCAAGATTATGGGTTCGCTTCACATGACCATCCAGACGGCTTGCCTGATTGAGACTTTGGTCGAGTTGGGCGCAACGGTGCGTTGGTGCAGCTGCAATATTTTCTCAACGCAGGATAATGCCGCTGCTGCAATCGCTGAAACGGGTACATCTGTTTTCGCTTGGAAGGGCGAAACGCTCGAAGATTACTGGTGGTGCACCAAACGCGCCATCACTTTCCCCGATGGAACAGGTCCGGACCTCATCGTTGACGATGGCGGCGATGCCACCTTATTAATACATAAGGGGTATGCCTGCGAAAACGACCCAAAACTGCTCGATGCACCTACTGAAAGCGAGGAAGAAACCGCTTTGATGAGTGTCATTAAGGCAACGTATAAGGAAAATCCAACTTTCTGGCACACGGTCGTCGCTGGCTGGAAGGGCGTTTCGGAAGAAACCACTACGGGTGTTCACCGTCTTTATCAGATGCAGGAACGTGGCGAGCTGTTGGTTCCGGCCATCAATGTGAACGATTCCGTCACCAAGTCGAAGTTTGATAATCTGTATGGTTGTCGCGAATCTTTGGCCGATGGCATCAAGCGCGCCACCGATGTAATGATTGCCGGTAAGGTGGTCGTGGTTTGCGGTTATGGCGAAGTCGGCAAGGGCTGCTCACATTCCATGAAGAGTTACGGTGCCCGCGTTCTGGTCACCGAAATCGACCCGATTTGCGCATTGCAGGCTGCTATGGAAGGCTTCGAAGTCACCACGATGGAAGAAGCTGTCAAGGAAGGCAACATTTTCGTTACCACAACCGGCAACTGCGATGTCATCACCCTTGAACATATTCTGAAGATGAAGGACCAGGCCATCGTTTGCAACATTGGCCACTTCGATAACGAAATTCAGGTCAGCCGCCTCGAAAATGCCAAGGAACTGAAGGAAAAGATCAATATCAAGCCTCAGGTCGACAAGTATGTCTTTGAGGATGGTCACTGCATCTTCCTGCTGGCTTCGGGCCGTTTGGTCAATTTGGGTTGCGCAACGGGTCATGCCAGTTTCGTGATGAGCAATTCGTTCACCAACCAGACTTTGGCTCAGATGGATTTGTGGCAAAAGCGCGGACAGTATGCCGTCAACGTGTATTGCCTGCCGAAATATCTGGATGAAGAAGTCGCCCGTCTGCATCTTGAAAAAATCGGCGTGAAGCTGACCAAGCTGACGCAAAAGCAGGCCGATTATATCGGTGTCCCGGTTGAAGGCCCTTACAAATCGGATATCTACAGATATTAATCTGCAATTAATTGACGCAAAAAGGCACGGAACTCAAATGAATTCCGTGCCTTTTTTAGTGATTGCCGTAATCATTTGAAATTGCGCACGTGTAGAGTGTTTCTATCTCGATTGTATATGCACTGGTATTGTATCAGTTCATATTGCCCTTCTCCCTGAAATATGCTGCCGTCCAAAATGCTGTATTTGATGTCGTTGCAGCTGTCAATGACAAATTGCCCGTCTGTGGTCAGACGCTTGTAGTTGCCCTGTTCGTCTTGGCAGGCATACGGATTGTTGGGCGGGAAACGGTCGTAAGCCCTGAATTCGGGTTCGATGTAAGGCATTCTGTAAATAATGATGCCCCAGCTGTTGCTGTTTTCGCCTCCAGTGACATAGACGAAATTTCCTCCAAAATTCAGTGTGTAATAGTCGTTTTGGCTGAGATTAATCTCAAAATCAACGAAAGTATTAATATAAGGATTGGTTGGATTCTTGTAGCAGCTGCAATTCAGCAGTGGCAACAGGGCGATTAATATGTATTTCAATGATTGTTTCATATGGCAAAGAAACGTATTTTTCTTCAAAATAGTGCCTTTGTCGGGGAAAAATATTATGTTTGTAGCCTCAAAATATCGTGATATGAAGAACAAAGTCAGATTAATTGTTTGCATGTGTGCGCTTTTGGCCATGCTGTGCTCGTGTGCATCCAACAAACCTTCAAGGGCGATGCGCAAGGCGGAACGCCAAATGGAAAAGGTGGAGAAAAAGTCGGGCAAGCAGTATAAGAAAATGAAGTCGACGCACTACAATCATCAGGCGCCGAAAACGAAGAAAATGATGCGTCAGGACCGTCGTCATGCCCGTCAGATGCGCAAGCACCGCCGCACCAATCCGTATTTTTCGTGACAGCCCCTTATTAATATAAGGTGTAGCCGAGCGCTTGTAATATGGCATTAATGCAAATTTTTTGCATTCATAAATGTTTATTTTGCAAAAAGTTACAAGATTTATAGAATAAATTTTCAAGAAAAAATGCAGGAAAAACTTATTTTTCTTGCGTACTTGGAAATAAGGTTGTAATTTTGACGACTTTTAATGCACTTAAAGAGTAGTATTACATAAAATTAAAAGGTATGTTTAAAAATTTACTAATGACACTTGCTATTGTGTTGGCAACCTGCACGTTAGCCATCGCTCAGCAAGGAAGACTGAAAGGTAAGATTACCGATGACACCGGTGAGCCTGTGCCATTTGCGAACATTATCGTCGAAAAAGGCGGTACGCAAGTAGGTGGTGCATCCTCCGACTTTGACGGTAATTATGACATCAACCCTATCCCTCCGGGAACGTACACACTGAAGGCGAGCTGCGTTGGCATGAACCCATTCGTTTTGAACGGATTGGTCATTCCGGCCAACAAAATCACCTATTACGATGTTAAGATGAAGAGTGGCGC
>CALGBV010000193.1 GCA_937884015.1 uncultured Bacteroidales bacterium | reverse complement strand
TCATTTCACACACGGACGGACCGCCAAAACCAAATCCGTGTGCAGAACCCCCGGTTTTACCGGGGGGTTCCTTTTTTGGATGAATGAGGAAGAATATTCAAACAAAATGAAGATTCAGATATTATAAAAGCAATGCAAGATATTGGTGTAAGATTACAAACATCTAGAACTCTTATGGATATAGCAGGAATTGAAAATGGAAAGAGTAGATTAGATGAGTTACAATATCTTATTGATAATTATAATCTTAGTTTAACTGTTTTTGGTGGTGGCGTTTGGGTTAAATCCGGTGCCGTGATGAATGTGAATGGCGGCAGTGTCATTTCCGAAAACCGTGTCAGCAATGCGGAAGGTGGCGGCGTTTATCTTGATGGCATTTTGAATGTGAAGGACAATGTTTCGATTACGGACAATATGAAATCGGGTGGCAGGAGTAATGTCTATCTTGCTAATGTTGAACAGGTTATCAATATTGATAAGTCATTTGGTCTGGCCGAAAACTCTGTCATCGGCATCACGAAAAACGATTTCCCAATGAGTCCGTCAGACCCGACAATTGAGTGGGATTATACGCCGATTGCCCTTTCTGATAAGGTCGTGATGGCCGAGCAAAGTTATGCCAACGGCGTTTTCTACGACGATCAAGGCATCTATGCCGTGTATTACGATGCGCAGAATCTGGATTTGTCATCCAATACGATTTATTTTGTAAAGACTTGGGTGACAGTGATTAAGGAACAGCCTGAAACTTTCATTGTGAATGGTTCTGACCCGATTTCGATTACCTGTGAGGAAGATTTGGCATGGCTGATTTCATACGTGAACGGCTACAATGGTTCGCAGCCACACGCTACGGCCAAGGCCATTCTGACCGAAAATGTCGATATGAATGAACATATCTGGGTGCCGATTGGCGATTCTTTTAATAAGTTTTCGGGTGTCTTTGATGGCAATGGCTACGAAATTTCGGGTTTGCGCAATGCGATGACGGGCATCGATGCGATGGGCTTGTTCGGCTATGTCAGCGGCGCATCGGCTGAGGTGAAAAACACCTTTGCGTTGAGCGGCAATATGCTTTCGCCCGACCGTGCCTATATGGGCAGCATCGCCGGTGTGGTGATGAATGGGGCCAAAGTCTACGGTTGCGAGGGCGCATTGACGCTCATTGCCTTGAAAGACAATACGATAATGGGCGGTTTGGTCGGCCTGTTGGATGGCAATTCGGTGCTTCATTCCAGTATCTCGGTAGCCAATTTGCAAGGCTTCCAAATGGGCGGCTTGGTCGGCGAAGCACGTCAAAATGCTTCGGTGATGAACTGCTATGCCTATTCGAAATTCGTTGGCAATGAGGGAAATGTGTTCCCGATGGCGGGCCTTGTGGCGGATAATGCCGCAACGATTCGCAACTGCTACCTTCGCATTAGGAAGGAAAACCGCACCAACCGCAGCGCGGGACGCATGTTTGCCTTCACCGATAGGGCAGGCGAGGGGGCTTCCATCGACAAGTGCTATTATTTCATCGATGATGATTTCGTTGGCATGTTGACCAATGAACCGACGCCAATGACTGATTGCGACTATTTCTATGAAGCAAGGCACCCTTACACCTACGCTGAAAACTACAACAGGATTGGCGATGAGTTCCGTGGTGCATATCTTGTTGATATTCTGAATGAAAATGCGAAAAATATAGGCACAGAAATGTTGCCATGGACGCGCACGACATCGGATATCAATGATGATTATCCGGTGCTGAAAATGAGTAATTTGGCCACTGTTGCCTCACGTTCCACGGATTCGGTCTTGTATTACAATCACAATCTGAATGAAGCCTTTGCGCGATTTGAGGGTGAATCCTACGATGCCATCATTGCCGTGTATGCTTCCAACGATGAGCAAGTCAACGTTGAACAACCTGATAATGTGACACTTTATGTCAATGAAGATGTCGCTTTGCTGCAAGATGAGGCTTCGGTTTTGCATGCATACGTCGGCATTACTTTGGACAATTCCGCAGGATATGCAGGCGCCAATCCGGGCAACGGCATTCCTGATGCCACCGACTGGCACATGTTCGCCACGCCTTTGGCAAATGCGCCTTTGGGCATCAACTATCTGAATGATTTTGAGGTATATAACTGGTGGGATTCCAACTACACGCCGTTTGGAACGTATCCTTTCTATGAGGATGATGATGCATCAGGTTATTTCCCGAACGACACGCCGCGTGAAAATTACGACTTTTACTGCTATTATGAACCTCAGTATCATTGGATTAACTTCAAGCGCAATGGCGTAAGTCACTGGCATGAAGATGAAAATGCCGATGGCAAGCACGAATGGATAGCTTATGGTTATACCGACCAAAATAACGTGTATCAATCGGCTGGTAATGATGAGTTTAGCGTCAATACGAGCTTTACGAATGAACCGGAATTGATTGCAGGCAAGGGCTATTTGTTGGCTATTAAGGATGAGTCGTATTTGCAGGCTTTCGGCACTATGAATAATGGAGAAATCCAGTATGTCGATGTCACGAAAGAGGGTGCGCATTGTCCGGGACTGAATCTTTTGGGCAATCCGTATCAGAGTTATCTGGATTTCAAGGCTTTCGCTGACGAAAATTCGGGTACGGGCAAAATCTGGTCATCGCCCGAAAAGGCTTTCTACACCTTGCTCGACGAGGACAAAAGCGGCTATGTGACCTACGCCTACGATGCCTCTTGGAACGAAAGTAACTATACGGCTTCGCGTTTCGTGAACATGCACCAAGGGTTCTTCGTCATCACGCAGGACAACACGGCGGCTTCGTTCACCAACGCCATGCGCTCGGCAAAGGGCTTCAACACTTCGTTCCGCGGCGACGATTCGCAGCCTTCCTATCCGTTGGTGAATCTCATCCTGACCGAAAGCACAGGCAATAAGGAATATGCTGTTGTTGAATTAGGTCGGCCCGAAGCGGGTGGCGCTGAAAAGATTAAGACGCTGAAAAACGGTGTAAGTCAGCTGTATGCGCATTACGACAATCACGATTACAGCATTGCATTTACGACCGTTGGCGAGACCTCGGTCCCGATAAGGTTCAAGACCGATGAATACGGCACGTTCACCTTGACTTGGAACACGCAAAACGGCACGTTCAGTTACCTGCATCTGATTGACAATCAGACGGGAATGGACATAGACTGCCTGAATGCGGACAACTATAAGTTCACGGCTTCGCCGGATGATTACGTTTCGCGTTTCAAGTTAGTCTTTTCTTACACCGGTGTTGATGAGAACTCGGACACTGAGCTTATCGAAACGTTCGCTTTCTTCGATGGCAACAATTTGATTGTCAACGGAAAAGGACGTATGGAACTCTTCGATGTGCAAGGCCATTGTCTGCTGTCCACCGATTTGTATGGTGCGCAAAACAGCGTGAACGTCTCACGTTTCTCGTCAGGATTATATTTTATCCGTTTGACGGATGGACAACGTTCAGTGAATCAGAAAATTATTATAAGTAGGTGATGCGAGACAACGAGGTTGCGAGGCAACGGGGTCGCGTGGATGCGGGAAATCTCGCAACCTCGAAGTCCCGAAGCCTCGCAGTCTCGAAATCCAAATTGAAGATTAATCTTGAACAGTTACTTAAATAAATGATAGTCAATTGAAATTGTAACCAATTAAAAAGTGAAAATATGAAAACTTACAAGAAAAATAGAAAAATCGGGATTTTGAAAATTGCTTTCATGATGTTGATGCTCATCGGATTAGCCATTCCAACGCAGGCACAGGTTTTCATGGTAGATGAAGATGCCTACAACAATCGTCAGTCGGAAAGCGATGTCAATGCGGTCATTCCGTATCATTTCGTTGAGATTGACCAGGAAAACAGCTATGCGCCTTTGGGCGAAGGCCTTGCCCTGCTCGTCGCAATGGGCGGTGCCTACGCCTTGGCGAAACGGCGGAAAGCGAAAGCAAAATAAGGTAAACAGGGTAAAACCTGCATTTTTTAACATTTTGATTTATTTGTATTTATTGGGAAAGCGCAGCTGTGAAGTTGCGCTTTTTCTTTGTGCTTGGTCTTGTTGAAGATTTTAAGAACCACCTTGCTTGCAAATGATTTTTTTTAAAAATTTGTAAAAATTTCGTAACAGCACATGATTTTCGAGAAAAAATGTTATTTTTGCTGCGTTAAAAAACTGCGCTATGAGTTTGTTAAATAAAGATCAAGTCGTTAACGGTTATTCCATTGAGAATGTCATCAAAGAAAACGAGTACACCGAAACCTATAAGGTTGCCGATGAAAACGGCAACCATTATTTCCTTAAACTTTATATACTGAAACGCACTCCGTCGAAAATCATCGATGAAAACGGTGAAGTGCTCGAAATCAGGCTGAGCAGGAACATCAAGCAAGTGAACATTGTGTCCTACATCACCGACGGCGTCATCGACACCGAACTGGGTGAATGTCGCTATCTCGTGACGGATTATTTCACAGGTGACGTGCTTTCCGATAAAGTGCTGACAAACGGGCCTTTGCCACAGGAAGAAGCCTTGGACATTTTCCGCGGCATTCTGAGTGGCTTGAAATACCTGCATGACATGGGATTGAGCCACAACGACATTACGCCAGCCAACATCATGCTCTCCGAAAACCTGAAGGGTGTGCCCGAAATCATCGATTTGGGACACGTTTCAAACGAATGTAGGGGAAAAGTGTCTTTCGAGGTGTCGGATCTCGATGTCTATTATTGCGCTAATGGAACTGCTGCCGGAATATTCGACGAAAGCTCCGACTTGTTTTCGGCCGTAGCCGTGCTCTACTTTATGTTGACGGGCAAGGCCCCTTGGAGCGAAGTGACTCTGCCCGATGCTGCGTTTAATGTCAGGATGCTCAAGTTGAAGCAGCAGCGCAAGAACACCCCCGTTGATTTGGACGGTCTGATAATCGGCGACAACTTGAAAAACATCCTTTCAAAAGGCTTGTCGCCAATGTCGGCTGATGCCTATCACAATGTGAATGAAATCATTGGTGACCTTGATGGCCATTCAACACCCAGACAGGGCAGAAGAAGCGAAAGGCATGGTGGACATGGTCACGAACCAAAGCAGGATGAAAAGGACGATCCTACCGCAATCCATATCGAAGTAAAGAAAGGCAGAGGCAACGGATTTAAGGATATTGCAGGGATGATGGACCTGAAAATGACGCTCGAAAGAAGCGTGATTTTTGTCTTGAAGGACAAGGAAACGGCATCTCAATACCGTCTGTTGCCGCCCAACGGAATGCTCCTTTACGGACCTCCAGGCTGTGGAAAAAGTTTCTTCGCCGAAAAATTCGCTGAGGAAACGGGATTCAACTTTATGTTCATCAAGTCGTCCGACCTTTCAAGCGTCTATGTTCATGGCTCTCAGGAGAAAATATCCAAACTTTTCAAATTGGCCGAAGAAAAAGCCCCTGTAGTCATGTGCTTCGATGAGTTTGATGCCTTTGTTCCGGAAAGGAGCAACGGCATGAACGACAATCAGGCAGGCGAAGTGAACGAGTTCCTCACACAGCTGAACAATTGTTCGGAACGTGGCATATTCGTCATCGCTACTTCGAACAGGCCCGACAAGATTGACCCGGCAGTGTTGCGCACTGGCCGAATCGATAAGCAGGTTTATGTGCCGTTGCCTGACTTTGAAGCAAGAAAGGAAATGTTCAGGTTGCATCTGCAAGGCCGCCCAATGACCGATGACATTGATTTCGACGAGCTTTCCAAGAAGTCAGAAGGCTACATCGCAAGCGACATCGCCTACATTGTCAACGATGCTGCCATGACGGCCGCCTTCACTCGACAGCCAATTTCCCAATCCATTCTTGACAATTCGCTTCAATGCACGCGCCCGTCAGTCAGACTGGAAATCCTGCGGATGTATGAAGGAATCAAGGAAAGAATGGAAGGCATCGAGCGTGCCAACATCATGCCGCCTATCGGATTCAGGAAAGACAAATGACAAAAGCATAACTTAATTAACACATTTATTCACAAATCAAAATTCATCTACTATGAAAACATCAGAATTATTGATGGATTATCTCAAGAAACAAGGCCTTTGCCCTGAAAGAGATAATGACAACGACATCATCTTCAAGTATCAGATGCGTACTTTCATCTATTTCAACAATGACGATGATGACGATCTGTTTTTCCGCCTTTCAATGCCGGGCATCTATGATGTCACCGACGATAATCGTTTAGCGGTTCTCGAAGCTATCAACGAAGTGAACAAGATGGTGAAAGTCGTGAAGCTCTTAATCCCAAGAGATGACGTTTGGGTCAACACGGAAATCCTTCTTGACACTACTCCTGTCATGGACGACTTCGTCCCACGTCTGCTGAACATCCTGATGGGTGCCCAGAAGGAGTTCTATGAACAAATCGGTTGATTTTCAAACCTTAAACAGGCTGGCAAACCAGCCTGTTTAAGAATCAGTTTTGAATTTGTTGAAAGCAGTTACTGGTTTGTCGAAATTTGGAGGAACGTAGAGGCGCGGTTGTATGTCTCTGTATGCCAAAAAAATGTGATAAGTGAGCGTTGAAAAATAATCTATTGCGAAATTTTTTTACATCGCTAAAAGCATGCTTTTTAAATGCGATATTGGTAGGCGATAGAATTGTCTCAACTTAATTGAGATGATGCGTTTATCACTTTTAATGCGGAAAATGAAGCTCAGTAAGTCATGCATCCGTCAAATAAAATAAAGAGAATCAGTGAGTTTAGGATAACTGTTGTGGCAATGCCGGCATTGTTGATGGCATTACTATGCAGTTGTGATGGAAATCATCGGAATGATGAAGAAAACGTGGAGTCAACGGTTCGGGAACAAACCGTTGAAACTGTCCGCAGCTATGATCTTTCTATCATGGATACTTTGATGTCGGGCGAATCGATTTTTGTTTCAGAGCCAATTCCGGTTGAAATCCGGGAACGCATGAAAGACGTTTCCATGCCGCAGGATGCCCGGATTGATGTGGCGGATTTGCGTTATCTCACACTCCCGTATTATGATTTTAATGGTTGCATACGGCAAGGTGAAATGGTGTGTAATAAAAAGATTGCCAGTGACTTGCTTGCGATTTTCCGCGAACTTTTCGAACAGCAATATCAGTTTTGCAGCATTCGCCTGATTGATGATTTCGATGGGTCGGACAAAGCCTCAATGCTGGCCAACAATACTTCTTGCTTCAATTACCGCACTAAAGACGGCAGTCGGGAACTTTCGCGTCATGCCTTGGGCTTGGCCGTCGATGTCAATCCGATGCAGAATCCATTTGTGAAAAGAGGAAAGGTGTATCCCGAAAATGCTGTGGAATATGCCGACAGAAATGTGGATTTTGCACATAAAATCGACATGCAAGATGCTTGCTATAAGGCGTTCAGGAAACACGGGTTCAGTTGGGGCGGATTGTGGCGCAGCGCCAAAGACTATCAGCATTTCGAGAAACGGTATTGATGTCATATCAAAACAATTTCTTATTTTCGCCCCAAATTTTATTCGCAATGAAAAAGATGATGATTTTTGCCTTCTGCATGGCGCTTTTTGCATATGCAAAGGCTCAGACTCAACAAGAATTGAATGCTTGGAACGATGTCAACGTGTATGAAATCAACAAGTTGTATCCTCGCGTCGATGTGGTGCCTGCTGGCAATTACTGCCTTTCGCTCAATGGCAACTGGAAATTCCATTGGACCGAAACGCCCAATGATGCGCCCGCAGATTTCTTCAAAAAGGATTACGATGCCTCGTCATGGAAAAACATCAATGTGCCGGCCAATTGGGAACTGAACGGTTTTGGCGTGCCGATTTATGTCAACGTCGACAACGAATTCCGTCCAAACCAACCGCCTTGCGCACCGGTGGTCAACAATCCTGTCGGCTGCTATATCACTGATTTTGAAGTTCCTGAATCGTGGACCGGACATCAGATATACATCAATTTCGGTGCAGTGAAATCGGCTTATTACGTTTGGGTGAACGGTCAGTTTGTGGGTTACACCGAAGATGCAAAGACCAATTCCGATTTCGATATCACCAAACACTGTCAGGCCGGGAAGAACCGCCTTGCCGTGAAGTGCTACCGTTTCTCCAACGGATCGTATTTCGAGTGTCAGGATTTCTGGCGCCTGAGCGGCATTGAGCGTGAGGTGAAAGTATATGCCAAACCCGAACTCAACATCTATGATTACGAAGTTCATGCAGGTCTTGATGAGAGCTATGAAAACGGAACGCTCTCTATTGATGTAACGCTTCAATCGACAAAACAGAAAATACAGAAAAACAACAATTTGGTTGCTTCGATTTGGAATGGTGACGTTCAATTCCGCATGTCGAAATCAGTAAACGACTTGCAATTCGAACTGGCCAATGATGGTTATTATTATGCCAAAACCACTTTGGAACCGGTTGATGGTCAAAATGTGGGTAAAGTCAGGAAATGGTCGGCCGAGGAACCAAATTTATATGAATTGAGTCTTGTCATCATAGACAAGAAAGGCAATGTGAACGAAGTGCTGAACGGGCACATCGGATTTCGTACCGCTGAAATCAAGGACGGCAAGTTCTTGGTGAACGGGCAATATGTCTTAATAAAAGGTGTCAACCGCCACGAACACGACCCCTATACGGGCCACGCCATTACGCGTGAACTGATGGAAAAGGATATCGCCTTGATGAAACGCATGAACATCAACACGGTGCGCACTTGCCATTACCCAGACGATCCATATTGGTATGAACTCTGCGACCGTTACGGTTTGTATGTCATCGATGAAGCCAATGTGGAATCACATGCCCAAGGTTACGGCGAGGCCAGTTTGGCGAAACACGAAGAATACCAAGGCATGATTTGGTCACGCAACCGCAATATGCTGGAACGCGACAAAAACCATCCGTCCATCGTGATGTGGTCGTTGGGCAACGAATGTGGCAATGGCGTCAACTTTGAATACACTTACAAATGGATGAAGCAGCGCGATGTTTCGCGTCCTGTCATATACGAGCGTGCTTGTTTGGACTGGAACACGGATGTCGTTGGTTTAATGTATAGTAGCACCAATTACCTAAAACGTTACGTTGAGGAAAATCTGGATGAATTCCATCGTCCTTTCATTATGGTGGAATACTGTCACGCTATGGGCAACAGCATGGGCGGCTTGCAGGATTACTGGAACCTCATTGAGCAGCACGAGCAGCTGCAAGGCGGTTGCATTTGGGATTGGGTTGACCAAAGTTTCATCGTTTACGATGCTACCAAGAAAGTGAATTGGCTGGCTGTCGGCGGCGACCTTGGCGAAGCCTACGGCGTGGGCGACGACGACAGTTTCTGCGCCAATGGCATTGTCCAGAGCGACCGTACGCCGCATCATCATGCCGCAGAAGTGAAGAAAGTGTATCAGCAGATTAAGTTCAAGCCTGTCAATGCAACGAATGGCGAGTTTGAGGCAAAGAACTGGTTCTCATTCACTAATGCAAACGCTTTTGACTGTCATTATGTGATATTCTCTGCAGAACGCGTTCTGACAAAAGGAGAGATTGATTTGAACATGAAACCATTTGAAACACAGAAGATTTCCATTCCAAGACTACGCATCTACGGTCACCCTGGCGAAGAGTTTTTCGTACGTTTCTCTGTCACATTGAAGGAAGACCAGCCATTTATGTTGGCAGGAACCGAAATCGCATACGACGAATTCAAGCTGGATTGGCCTTCGGAGGAACGCCATGCCATTGAGATTGCCGAAGATGCCCAACAACTTGAATTTCACGTGTATCCAAACGATTCAGTCATGGTTGTCTCCAACGACAAATTCTCTGTTTCGTTCGATACTAACACGGCAGAAATTCTGGAATACGAATATGAAGGCAAGGATTTGCTGGAAAACAATCTGCGTCAGAATTTCTGGCGTGCCCCGACTTTGAACGACGATGTTGACGGTTGGGCATTGCCGCGTTGGGAAAAGGCAGGACTGCAAGGACTTACACCTCGCTGCAATTATGTCCATGCCGACTACACCGAAACCGGTTCGGTTTATTTCCAAGCTACAGTCGGCCTTTATGATGCCGAAGGAAACGAACAACTTACCGTCAACGAATTCTATCTCATCGACCAGGAAGGCAATATCACTCTGAAGAACCGCATCGAGCCAAATGCCACCATTACGAGTTTCCCGAAAATCGGAATGCAAACTAAACTTTCTGACGAATATCAATATGTCATGTATGTCGGCAGGAATGCCGAGAACTATCCCGACCGCAATGCCGCCGGCAAATTCGGTCTGCATGTGCTGAATGCTTTCGACCTCTTTGAGCAGCATCCCGAACCGCAAGACAACGGCAACCGCGCCGAAGTGCGCTGGCTGACCATAATGAACAAAGGAAACGACTTCGGTTTGTTCGTCACTATGGATAAACCGTTCAATTTCAGCATGTACAATTACGACGATGAAAACCTTTCGACAGCCGAGCGCATCAACGAACTGGAGCCATTGGAAGATTTCACGGTCAACTTCGACTATAAGCAAGCTCCTATTGGCACCGCCACTTGCGGTCCTGGCGTTGAAGAAAGATATGTGATTAAGAATCAAGTCTATGAGTACACAATCCGCTTCAAGGGAATCAATCTGGAGCAGGAAGACCCGTTCGGCCTTTATGCACAGAAGCCATACGACATTGACAGCCTCTTGCTGCCTACGCCAATAATCACGACCGACATGCAAGGCGCCTTTAACAAACCCGTCACGGTGAGTTTGAGTTGCAGCGACCCCGATGCAAAACTCTATTACACACTCGATGGCACTGAACCTACCAAAAAGTCGAAACTTTACAAGAAACCATTCGTAATCGATGGAACTTGCGAGCTGAAAGTCAAGGCTTTGAAGAAAAACCACCTGCCATCGTTCACTACACATCAGCGCTTCGAATGGATTCCCGTTCTGAATACGACCTACAAAGATGCACCCGTCAGCCGCTACGGAAAAGACGCCGACATCGCATTGATGGACGGCAAGAAAGGTCTTCCTGGTGATTATTACAATGATTGGTTAGGTTTTAATGGCACCGATGTTGATGCCACCATTGAATTATCCAAGCCGCTGAATTTCAATATGGTGAAAATCGGTTTCTGTCACGAACCCAACGATTGGGTGATGTGGCCGAAGAATGTCATGGTCAGTTTCTCGCACGATGGCGAGCACTACACCGAATGGCAGCACGCTTCATTGCCTGTATACGATGGCATGGATAAGATGGCAGGCAAGGGCAGGGTGGAGGCTCGCGCAAAAGTCAAGGCTGAAAAGGTGAAATTCATCCGTGTGAAGGCCGAAAACTACGGCACGCTTCCCGAATGGCACCCAAGCGCCGGCGAAAAAGTCTGGATTATGATTGATGAGGTGGAAGTGAGTTTTTAACCGATATATTCTAATATTTTACTACCTTTGCAAATTCAATAATTTTCGATTATGGGATTCTTCTATAGACAACAGCCAAGGAAATTCAACTACATTCCAAGATATTACGACCCCGCAAAAGAAGAATGGGAAAAGAAAAAGGCCGAAAAAGGTCTGGATGCAAACTTGAGCCACGAGGAGCAGCTGCGTATGCAGATGCGCTCGAAATGGGGCAACACGCAGGATGAGGAAACGCCGGCCGAACGCCGCAACCGCCTCATCCGCCGCACCTACGACATCGCCTCGCCGACCGACTCGCCGAACCGCAGCCGGAGCCGGACACCCGGGGACGTGGACGGGCTCATGCCGAGC
>CALGBV010000192.1 GCA_937884015.1 uncultured Bacteroidales bacterium | reverse complement strand
ACCCGGAGGTCATGAGTTCAATTCTCATTCCCGCTACTTCAGAAGCAAGGTCAAAGGCCTTGCTTCTTTCGTTTATAGGGTTCATAATGAAGTCCTTAAACGGCAGCATCATTCCTTTTTCGTAGTCAAAATCATGAACAGAATTGAAAACAGAATCAGCACCACGCCGATGGCCACATTCAACGTGAAAGGTTCGTGAAACACGGCCACGCCTATGAAAATGGCTGTCAATGGTTCCAAGATGCCCATCACCGAGGTCTTTGTGGCGCCAATTCTCTTGGTGGCTGATGCCAAGGTAATGGTTGCCAAAGCCGTAGGTAAAATGGCTAAGCCAATCACATTCAGCCAGCACGAAGCATCGGGCATCCTGTTGAGTTCCACGCCGCACTTTGTAAAGAAAAACAAGACGATGGTGCCAATCAGGAAACAGTAAAAGGTCAAGGTGAGGTTTGGCAAAGCCTTTACCTCTTTGCTTTGGTTGACAATTATTATAAATAAGGTGTAGCACAATCCCGACAGCACGACCAAAACGATGCCGCGCCAATCAATCAGGCCGCCTTCGCCGTTGAACGACAGCAAGACAGCTCCCGCTACGCCTGCAAAAATAGAGACCCAAGTCTGCCAACTTGGCCGTTGCCCGAAAAACATCATAATCAGCGCAACCATAATGGGATAAACATACAGCACGCTGGTAGCAATGCCCGAAGGAATGAACTTATAGGAAATGAAAAGCGTAATGCTGCACAATGTGAACAAGGTGCCGGCAATGGCCATCATGCCAAGCTGTTTCCAACTGATTTTCAATTGCTTTCCTGCAACCAGCATAAAGGCCAACATCAACAAGACTGCCATACCATAACGATAGAACAGCAACGAGTTGACATCCAATCCCTTACTCAAAACCGGCACGCCAAACAAAGGATTCATGCCGTAGGTGATTCCCGAAACAATACCGGCCAAATAGCCCCACCATGTTGAATTTTTCTTTTCCATTTTATTGAATATTGGACTTTTAGACAATTTGACTTTTTGACTTTTAGACTCCTTGACTTTTGGACTCTTTGACTTTTAGACTTTTGGACTCCTTGACTTTTGGACTCTTTGACTTTTGGACTTTTGAACGATTTTAAACATTTTCCTTTTCAATTTTTTCACCCATCACCTTTCACCAATCATACTCCACCTCTTCCAAAAACAAAGCCTGCGCCGGAACAGACAGCCCTGCCGAGCAACGGTCTTTTTTCTCAATCACGTTTCTGAAATCCTGCAAACTCATCTTGCCACGCCCCACCTCAAGCAAAGTACCCACGATTGCACGAACCATATTACGCAAAAAACGGTCAGCCTTGATGCGGAAAACTAGCAGTCCATCCTGCTCAAACCAGCGGGCTTCCATGATTTTGCAATTGTTCGTCTTGACCTGCGTGTGCAGTTTTGAAAAACTTGTAAAGTCTTCATATTCAAACAATAAATCAGCCGCCTTTTGCATCATTGCCACATCCAAATCGCCATAAAGATAATACGAATCCTGCGTATGGAAAGGATTTTTTGTGCGTGAAATGTAATAATGATAGGTGCGCGACATAGCATCGAAACGCGCATGGAGTTCGTCGTCGACCTGCCAAATTTTATAAATCACTATGTCGCCAGGCAAAAACAGATTGACCTGCTCGGTCAGTCTTGCCACATCCGCAATGGGTTCCTCAACATCAAAATGCGCGTAAAAATTGCGTGCATGAACGCCCGTATCGGTGCGGCCGCAGCCCGTAATGGCAACCTTCTGCCCCATCTTGAAACTCAGGCATTTCTCCACTTCTTCCTGAACGCTATTCGACTGTGGCTGAATCTGATAGCCATGATAATTGGTGCCATTGTAGGCAAGATGAATGAAATAACGCGGCATGGTTTATTCTGTTTATGAGCGATATGCGATCAACGATTGGTCAATTTTTGCAAAAATACGGAAATTATCTTTTCTTTTTGTCATGCCGCCACATTTGCCAGCTGTTGAAAAGGTTTTGCCAGATGGAATAGAAAGCCAGATAAACCGACGACAAGGGCAAGAGATAGGTGTTGGCTATCCAGATGCCCATGGCCGTGTTTTTCTGTCCGAGCAGCTGGCCGCCCGCAATCGTATCGCCGTATTTACGGCCAAGCCATTTGCCGAAGCCAAATTGCAAAGCGCAATAAAACATAGAAGCAATGGCCAAGCTGATAATCGGTCCCCAGTTGCCTTTCCCGTGCAAGAAAATGAAATCGATGGTCTGACCCAAAGTAATGAACAGGGCGACCGACCAAATATAAAAGGTGCAGCCTTTGAAACGGCTTAAAAAAACATTCACTTTCGGACAAAGCAGATAGAAAGCCAAGGCAATGATGAAAGGCAATCCGATGACCGAACCTATCTTCTTCAAAATCATGAGGAAAGACTGCCAGAAAGGCAATTCCTGGTTTTCGCCGATAAACGAAAAAATGATTGGAACAGCAACGGCGGCCATCAGGTTGCCGACAATCGTATATGTCGTTACGGTTTCGCGGTTTGCGCCTAATATGCAGGAGATTACGACAACAGAAGCCGCCACTGGACAAATGACACCAACCAAAACACCCTGCGCCACGATTTCGTTGACATGCAAGGCACGAATAATGAAATAACTGCCAAGACTCACCACCAGCTGAAACAACACCAACCAGAAATCGAGCATCGAGAGTTTCAGTTTCTTCATGTCGACCGCCACGAAATTGAGCAACAGAATGGTGAATATCAAATAAGGCACAATCACCTTAAACATAGCACAATACCTATGAAAAATCAAGCCTAAGACAATGGCCGTTGGAAGTACGTAATTGCGAAATCTGTTCATAGCTTTCAAAAATCGGGTGCAAAAGTACGACGAAAAACACCTTTTTTGTTTGCAATACGGCAAAAAATGCCTAATTTTGCACCGATATTTGAAGACGGGGCAACATCATCCCGTCTTCCATTGTTTCACCAAAACAGTTTTTATGGATTCAAATCCAATCAATGTCTGTGTAAATTCCGAAATCGGAAAACTTCAACACGTTTTAGTTCACACACCAGGCGCAGAACTCGAAAACATGACGCCTGAAAACGCACATAGCTTTCTGTATAGCGACATACTCAACATGCAGATTGCACAAAAAGAATACGGTTATTTTAAGAAAGTCCTCCAGAAGGTTGCTCACGTTCACGAAATCGACACCTTGCTGGCCGACATTCTCAGTAACGACAAAATCAAGTCCATCCTCGTCGACCGCATCTGCAAGGCTGAAAATGTAGGTTTTCTTTCTGCCTACCTCAAGGAGCAGGAACCCAAGGAATTGGCTCGCCAACTCATCGAAGGCGTCTGCTTTAAGGACATTTCCTTCATCAACAATGAGAAATTCTCACTGAAGCCATTGGCCAACCTTTTCTTCATGCGCGATGCATCGTTCACCATGTTCGACAACCTGATGATCTGCAACATGGCAAGCAATGTCCGTTCACGCGAATGCATCATTCTCGATGCCATCTACACCTATCATCCGATGTTTGCCGAAACGCAAGTCATCAATCCTGCTGTGAAATACGGCACCAACACCATTGGCACCGTTGAAGGCGGCGACGTGCAGATTATCCGCGACGACATCATCATCAGTGGCATGGGTGCTCGCACCAACATGCAGGGCATCAATGCATTGGTCGACCACCTGAAGACAAGGCCCGGTGTCAAGCACCTGATTTTCCAAGAATTGCCTTTACAGCCAGATTCGTTCATCCACCTCGACATGGTCTTCACCATGCTGGATGTCGACAGATGCATGGCTTACAAACCTGTCATCAAGAGTAGCCAATACAAGACTTTCCACATCACCATCGACGGTCCAAAGGCATACGGCGAAGACGAACACGACCTGATTTCCGCCTTGAACAAACTCAACGTTCCTGTTGAACCTATTTTCTGCGGTGGAGACGGAGACTCATATTACGGTCCACGCGAACAGTGGCACAGCGGCTGCAATTTCTTCTGCCTTGCCCCAGGAAAATTCCTCGGCTACGGACGAAACCAGCACACCTTGCAAGCCCTCAGCGACGGCGGTTTCAACATCGTTACGGCTGCTGATGTGGTCAACAACAAGGTCAACCTTGAAAAGCAGAACAAGTGCGTCGTCGCATTCGAAGGCAACGAACTTTCACGCGGTGGCGGCGGTGCCCGTTGCATGACCATGCCTGTCCAGCGCATGGCTGTCGACTGGTAACATTCCATTGAAAATGAAAGCATTCAAAGCCTACGACATACGCGGCGAATGGGGCGTCGACCTCAACGAGGCAACTGCCTATAGAATCGGATATTTCATTCACAAGGTGCTTGACGCGAAGACTTTTTTAGTCGGTCGCGACATGCGCCTTTCGTCCGATACGCTGTTTGAGGCTTTAACGCGCGGCATCACCGACAGCGGATGCAACGTCGACGACATCGGCCTAGCCACTACCCCACTCGTCTACTGGTCAACGGCAAAATTCGGTTACGAAGCCTCCGTTCAGATAACGGCTTCCCACAATCCGAAAAACCACAACGGACTGAAGATTTCCGCTGCAAACGCTCTGCCCGTCGGCTACGACACAGGGCTGAAACAATTGGAAGCCTTGGTCGAAAGCGACGAGAAATGCATTCCTGCTAATGAAAAAGGAAGCATCCGTCACATTGATGTCAAACAGGAATATTTGGATTTTCAGAAACAGTTTTCGGGCGATACGAACAATCTGAACGTTGCCATCGATTGCAGCAACGGCATGGCTTCGCTGTTTGTCCACGAGCTTTTCGGTTCCTGCCATTACATCAACGACAACTTGGACGGCAATTTCTCGAATCATGACCCCAACCCATTGGAAGCTGAAAACCAGCAGCAAATCAAGGACTTGGTGCTGAAAGAGAAATGCGACATCGGTCTGCTTTTCGATGGCGATGCCGACCGCATCACTTTCATCGATGAAAAAGGAAATTTCATCTCTCCCGACTTGATGATTGCTTTTTTAGGCGATTATTTCATCGGCGAGCAACATCAGAAAGGCATTGTATTGCAAGATATTAGAAGTTCGCGCGCCATTCAGGAATATCTCGACCGCTATCAGGCCGAAGTTGTGACATGGCGTGTCGGACGTGCCTACGCTGCATTGAAACTTCGCGAATTAGACGGCGTTTACGGCGGCGAATTGGCCGGACATTATTATTTCCGCGACTTTTATTATTCCGATTCCGCCTTGTTAGCGGCATCCATCGTGCTGCGCCTTTTGAGTCAATGCAAGCGGCAAGGCAAAACGATGAGCCAAATCGTCAGTGAGATTTCATCCTATTCCAATTCCGGCGAAATCAATTTCAGGATTGAGGAAAAACAAAAGGCGATGGATGCCGTCCGTGACCATTTCATGCAGATGGAACACCCCGAGCGCTTCCTTGACTTTGATGGCTACCGCTTGGATTATCCTGACTGGTGGCTCAACATCAGGCCATCGAACACCGAACCATACCTACGGTTTCTGGCCGAGGCAAAAAATCCAGACAAACTGAAGGAAGTATGCGAAACAGTGAAAACAATTGTTGAATCAACACAAAAATAAATCATTATGAAAAAGCTGACATTCATTTTCTTAGCCATTATCAGTCTTGCTCTGGCAAGCTGCAACAATATCGAAAAATCACGCACTTATTTCGACGAAGGCGTCAAACAGATGATGCGGAAAGGCGATTTCGAAGAGGCCGAAAAGAACTTCACGAAAGCCATCAAATACGACAAGAACAACCCTGAATTGTACTATTACCGTGCCTGCGCAAAATTCAACGCCACCAATTATCAGGAAGCCATTGCAGATTTCGAGAAAGCCATTGAACTGAAACCGGATTATGCCGACGCATACTTTTCGTTAGGCAGAACCTACAGTTGCATGCACGATGCCGACATGTCGTGCTATTACTACAAAATGGCTGAAAAATACGGTCGCCCGAACCTTCACGACCTGATTAAGAATTGCCCGGATTGAGCAGGAAGTTATTCTTCTCCCCCAAACGTCTCAACCACAATCAAATCGCCGTCTTCATTGTAGGTCTTCCATTGGCCTGACTTTTGCCCGTTGACATAATTGCCTTCCTCTTTCAAGGCCGTATTGGGGAAATATGTCTTGGCAGGACCGTTCATCTGATTGTTGTGGAACTGACATTCCATCATCAGATAACCCGAATCGAAATACTGGCGGCAAACACCTTCACGCACGCCACCGACATATTGCGCTTCTTCTGCAACACGTTCCGTATCAGGATTATATACACGTGACCAACCATCAACTTTGCCATCCTTATTGTCCTCGACCAAAACCAGTTTTCCAGAAGTCTTGTCGAAATAGCGCCACTCGCCTTCCTTTTTCTGGTTGATGTAAGTGCCCATGGCTATCACTTTTCCATTCGGTGCAAAAGTCTGGTTTTGAGCCTTTTCGCCCGACTTGTCAAACTTATTTGTCGCTTTCAGATTGCCTTGTTCATCGTAATAGCGAAATTCGCCCGTGCATTTATCATTCTTAAACTGACCTTCGTAGCGTTTCTGGCCATTCGGATAGAAATCGCACCATTTGCCTTGGCGACGGCCTTTGGCGTCGGTCTTGTTGTAATCTTGTGAAAAACACGGACTTGCAAGAAGCAAAAGCCCAAAAACGAATAAAACAAGTCTCTTCATATCAAAATAATTAGGGTGCAAATTTAGAAAAATAACGTAAATTTGCAGCAAATATTATGGCAGAATACTCATCAATATTATTGGAAAACGCGGTAGAATCGTTGTCGAAATTGCCTGGCATCGGCAAAAAAACCGCCTTACGCCTCGCCTTGCACCTTTTGAGCGAAGATGCGATAGAAACCGAGCAACTCGCTGATTCACTGCTAAAAATGAAGCACAACATCATGCTTTGCGAGCGTTGCCATAATATCAGCGACACGAAAATATGCTCCATCTGTTCCAATCCGCGCCGCGATGAAAACACGCTTTGCGTTGTGGCCGACATGCGCGATGTGCTGGCCATTGAAAGGACAGCATCGTTCAACGGACTTTATCACGTTTTGGGCGGCGTCATCAGCCCGATTGATGGCGTTGGGCCTAACGATTTAAAGATTGCGCAACTCGTGGAACGCACGCATAAGGAAGACATCAAGGAAATCATTCTCGCACTGCCAGCCACCATCGAAGGCGACACGACGAATTTCTACATTTTCAGACAGTTAGATGATTTTCAAGGAAAAATATCCGTAATTTCAAAAGGCATTGCCGTCGGCGATGCTTTGGAATACGTCGATGAGGTCACTTTGGGTCGCTCAATTCAAAATAGAACCTTGTTCTCGAAGTGATGGAAGCGGAAAGTTTTATAGTGGAAAACGTTAAAGTGGAAAAGTAAAAGAAGTTTTTTGGTTAAAAAATATAAAATTCCTCCAAAATACTCCTAATTCCTAACTCCTCACTTCTAATTCCTTACTCCTAACTCCTCATTCCTAACTCCTAACTTCTCACTCCTCACTATCATCAAATTCCTCAAATAAGTTCAGTTGGTTTTCCGTCAGGTATAGTTCGGCGGGCACCTCGTATTCGTAGGCGGTGATAAAGCGCGATATATTCTTCTTAATCAGTTTAATAGGCGTTGTCTTGCGTGCTTTGCAATAATTGCGCAAGGAGCGGTATTGTCCCGAAGTCAGTTTAAATGTAATGGCGTGATACTTGTGGGTTCTGCGTCTATGCTTGCCATTTCGTTTTTTGTTTTCCATATCGCGGTCTGTTTTAGGCCACGAAATACGGAATTTTCATTCATAAATGCAAGAAAAAAAGATAGTTATCCTCAAAAAAGCATCAAAAATCATAATTCAATGCCGTACAGATGCATCTTATTATATAAGGTCTTGCGGTCGATTTGAAGCAATTTGGCCGCCACGGTCTTGTTGCCTCTCGCCTTTTGCAGGGCAGCTTCAATCTGCTGCTTTTCGTTATCGGGACGCAAAGCCCAGTCATCGTCATTTTTTTCTATGTTCTTTATAGTGTGAACGAAAACCGGCAGATCGTCCAATTCGATAGTGTCGCCTTCGGCAAACAGCACACAACGGCGAATGACATTACGCAACTCACGCAGATTGCCGTTCCACGACTGTTTTTTCATCTCGTTCAAGGCTTCTGCCGAAATGCCTTTTATGTCTTTCAGCAGTTCCTCGTTGGCCTGGTCAATGAAGAACTGTACAAAATCATCCAAATCCTCCATCCTTTCGCGCAAAGGCGGAACCGTGAGCGAAAACTCGTTGATTCTGTGATACAAATCCTGACGGAAACGGCCTTCTTCAATGGCCTGTTCGATATTCTCATTGGTTGCCGCAATGATGCGCACATCCACATTGATGTCTGTTGCAGAGCCGACGGGTCTCACCTTCTGTTCCTGCAAGGCACGAAGCAGCTGCATCTGGACTTCGTATGGCAGATTCCCAACTTCATCAAGAAAAACTGTACCACCCTTAGCTTGTTCAAAGACGCCTTTCTTGTCAGCGATGGCCGAAGTGAACGAACCTTTCAGATGACCGAACAACTCGCTGGGTGCCAGTTCCTTTGAGAGGCTTCCACAATCCACAGGAATGAATGGTCCCTCTTTGCGGAGACTGCAATCGTGAATCATACGGGCAATGTATTCTTTTCCCGTGCCGCTTTCACCCAAAATAAGAACAGAGAATTTTGTCGGGGCGACAAGCTCCACATGTTTGTAAAGCCGCTGAATGACAGGACTATTGCCCTTCACCATATCCTTACGTTGAGGCTGAAACACTTCCGCTGGTTCGTTGTCTGAAGCAATGGCCGCCTCTATCTTCTCCTGCAACACGCTGGGATTGATAGGTTTCTTCAAATAATCGAAAGCACCCATTTTCATGGCTGAAACGGCAGTCTGCACTTCGGCATAGCCCGTCATCACAATGAAAGGCACATGGTTTTTCTGCTTTTCCCGCACCCACGACATCAAAATGATGCCATCGCCATCGGGCAAGCGCAAATCGGTGAGAATCAAATCATAATGTTTCGATGCAATGGCGATCTTTGCCTGTTCGTAACGCGAAGTCAAGTCGGCGTCATAGCCGTTTTTCTTCAGCCAAGTCTGAATCATCACGCCAAAAGCGGCATCATCTTCAACGATAAGGATTGTGTGTTTCATAGGCGCAAAAATAGTCATTTTCCACAATTCCACAACTGTTATTACGGCAAAAACAAAAATTCCACAAAAATATTGTGGAAAACGGCAGAAACAAAGAAGCCCCGCAGGGATGCGAGGCTTCTTTTGAAAATTGAAAACGAGCAGAAATTTATTTGATGGAAATAATCAAATAATTTGATTGGTTCCAGAAAGCCACCTTATCGATGATATTCAGTGTTTGGGCACCGTTTTCACCTTCAACCAGCTCATAGCTGTTGGCCGGATGCTTTGTCAATATGGTTGCTTTCTTGGTATTCAACGGAATTATTGTAAGTTCACGTTTGTCAGCCTTGACGAAATGACTGTTGTCAAACACCTGATCGGCGAGTTGTTTCGGCTGGAAAAGACCGCCTTTTGTCATCAGGCCCTTTTCGATGAGAGTCTGCTGTGTGGCAACGCAATACCACACGGTGTGCATAGCAGCATCCTGATTATGAATCATTTCCTGCTGGGCTGCATTCTGGGCATTGAGGTCTTCATTCTGAGCATTAAGGTTTTCGATGTTTTCGTTCAGACCAGTCACCTGTTCGTTGAGTTCGCTGATTTGAACATCTTTCAAATTCAGTTCTTCTTTCAACGAATTAATATAGGTGTCTTTTGCATCAAGCTGTTCCTTCAAGCGGCTGATGGTTTCGTTCAAGGCCTTTGACTTGGCGCCCTGCGATGAAAGTTGCTTTTCAAGATCGGCAATCTTCTGGTGGTTTTCCTGCAAAGTCTGCTGAATGGCATTGATTTCGGCAACAGCCCTATTGGTGTCGCCTTCCTGGTTTTCCATCATGATGATGCCTTCGGCGGCACGCACTGATTCAAGTGCATTCTCGATTTCATTGATTGTACGCAAAGCGGAATCGAAGTCGCCATTTGCGGCAGCAGCAACAACTTGAAGAGAATCTCTTTCGGCCAACAATGCCTGATACTCTTTAGATTTTTCCACATTCCTACAGGAAGTAGCAAACAGTGCTACAAGTGCTAAAGCGATGATAGATAATTTTCTCATTTTTTTAAATATAAAGTTGCCATTATTAAAGCACATTCCGTGCCTAATTTCAAAATATTTATTCAACACAATGTATATCAAACGATTAAACAAAATCTTACATATTGTTTCAATTGTAGAAAACTGTGGAATTTCCACTTTCACGCTTGTAGATTGTAGAAATTTGCAACAACGGAAATCAAAGGTGGATAAGGCCTGTGGACTGATGACGCGGCAAAGGAAATAGCGTAACTTCCATATTGGTGCGGATTCTTTGTTGCTGTAAAGTGTGGTAAACGGTCTGCAAGGCTAACTCTGGCGTGTTGTTGTTTTCGCTTAAATGACAGAGCATTACGTTTTTCAAGCCTTTGAGATAACGCTTGGCGATGTAACGCGACGCCTCAGCATTGCTCAAATGTCCGGTCGGGCCCGCTATGCGCTTTTTTAGAATGTAAGAATACGGTCCTTTCCACAACATGTTTTCATCGTAATTCGACTCAAGCACAATGGATTCCGACTTATCGAGATACGATTCCACACAGCTGTCAATCATGCCGACATCGGTCGCAAGTGTCAGATTCTTATCATCATAGCGGAAATAATAGCCCATCGTTCCGCGGCCATCGTGCATCACGGGAAAAGGCTCAATGTGGATTCCACACATTTCAATGGAATCGAAAGGCTCAATGGCGTGGAAAATTTCAGGATTCATGTTTCGGGTCGCCTTGCCGCGCAATACGCCCGCAATGCAATCGGCATGGGCATAAATGGGAACTTGCAAGGTCTCAGCAATCACATCAAGACCCTTTACATGGTCGATATGGTCGTGCGTAAGGAAAATGCACTTTATGCTTTTCTGCTGATAATCAATCTGCTGCAAGGATTTTTTCAAATGTGCCAAACTGACACCTGCATCTATCAGGAAACCCTCATCTTCCACACCAACGAAAAAACAGTTGCCGCTGCTGCCGCTGGCGAAACTGCAAAAGACGAAAGGCGAAAGACAAGAGAATAAATCCATGGCACAAATGATAGAAGCGCAAAATTAGAAAAAAAGCAGGAGACTCGTCCAAAAACAGTGAATTTTTATCATTTTTGGACGAGTTTTTATTTTGCAAACAAAAGATTTTCATATTTTTGCGCAAAAATAAGTAGCCTTATATCATGGAAAAACTAATTGGAAGAAATACCGAAACAGAACTTCTTTCCAAATTCATGGAAAGCGAAAGAAGCGAATTCATAGCCCTTTACGGCAGACGTAGGGTTGGGAAAACATTTCTGATAAGAAGTTTTTTCAAGGATAACTTCGATTTCTACGTTACTGGCATGTTGGGAGGCAAGAAAGAAGACGAAATGGAAATCTTCATTGAAGCCCTCAGAAAATATGGCTACAAAGGCCCAAAACCTGAGAGTTGGATGAAGATTTTTGCCTGCCTTGGTGATCTGCTAGAGACAAAAAAACGCAAGAAAAGGTGCGTGGTTTTCATCGACGAATTGCCTTGTTTCGACACGCAACACTCTGGTTTCGTGAATGCTTTCGGGCATTTCTGGAACAGCCGTGCTTC